>NZ_SMKJ01000183.1:0-14340 GCF_004348615.1 Micromonospora sp. KC207 | reverse complement strand
CCACCCTGCCGCTCCCCGGCGCCCGACACGGTCTCATCGGCCTGCGCGAGCGCGCCGAACTCCTCGGCGGCGCCGTCACGGCCGGCCCCACCGCCGACAACGGCTACCAAATCCAGCTTCGCCTCCCCGCCACAATCCAGTAAAAGAACGCATCACCATGCCGTCAGTGGCCGGAACACGGCGAAGGCTTCGTCCAGGTGGCTGACGGGCTCGAGCCGGCCATCCGAGGCAGTCCAGTGGTCGAGGGCGATGCTCAATAGAAGTTCCTAACGAAATGACCACCTGGTTTCTCGTCCCTTGTAGAGGGTGATCTACGATGTCGGGCCGTGAGGCGTGGCGAGCAGCCGCCGTGGATCGTGCCGGACGGGCTGTGGCAGCGCATCGAGCCGCTGCTGCCCATTGGTGGACGAGACCTACGTCAAGGTCAACGGCGTCTGGCGGTACGCGTACCGGACTGTCGACCAGCATGGTCAGGTCATCGACGTGCTCGTCTCGACGCGTCGGGACACCGCCGCGGCCCGGCAGTTCCTCCACCGGGCGCTGACCACACTGAAGGTCACGCCCGGCGAAGTCGTCACCGACACCGCCCCCACCTACGTCAGGGAGTGGGGACGACCTGCTCCCGTCGGCGCGGCACCACATCGAACGGCATGCCAACAATCCGATCGAGGCCGACCACAGCCAGCTCAAGCACCGGCTCAGACCGATGCGCGGACTACGCACCGACCGCACCGCCCATACGATCATCACCGGCCACGCCTTCGTGCCGAACCCCCGACGCGGACACCACGAACTCGCCACCGACGCCCCACCCGCGACCCGGGTCGCTACCGCATTCACCGAACCTGCCCAAGCGACCCGACCATCACCGCTGACACGGCTCGGCGTGCCCACCGATCCGCCAACGCAACAGCGCCGAAGAACCTCTCCAGTGTCCGGCGCCCCGTATGGCTGCGGCTGCGGACCTGGCAGGGGAGCTGGCACGGGATGCCGAATCGGAATGGGTTCGGTGACCGGAGGTGAAACGGGTTTGTTGTAGCCCTCCATGACGTCGTAGAGCACCGCCCCGGACCTAATGCCGTTGTACACGCGCAGCGCCTCTTTGGGGTGTACGTGAGGCTCTGGACCTGGACCTCCCTGCCCGTGCTGCGTGCCGCTCGCAGGGACACTGCCTCGTTCGAGTTGTTCTCGACGCCACCGGTAACACCATCTGGGCCAACAGCCACATACGCCGCAGGCTCGCCCGATATTCCAAAGAGTGCGACCGCCGTCATCACGGCAACGCCTGCCGCAAGACATGAACGAGCGGTGGCAGTCTTTCGACGTGCCACGAACCCTCCCCCGTGAATCTTCAGTTGTCAGGTGCAGAGGGGACCGCAAAGAGCACCGAACGCTCTGCGCAAGAGCGATTACAAGGAGTTATAATAACGAAAAGCCCAAACTGGAACCACGAGACCGATCTGTTGACTGAGCGGAGTGTGGCCGCCCGACAGCAAGCGGCCGAGGCCGCACAGGCACCGGACAACGCAAGGCACGCCGCCACCACCTGAGTTCCCCCGCTTTGATGAAGCGGGGTCTACCCCGCTCCCGGGAGGCCACCGAACCGGGGCAGTACCGCCTGCGATGAACATGCGAGACTGCTGAGGCTCGACGGATTCGGGGAGGGGCGGCGGGTGGCTGATGACGCGCCGATGCCGGTCCACCTGTCGACGGTGCTGGACGGTCTTGCCGAGAACCCCGCGCTGCCCGCCGGCATTGTCCGCCGCTTGGTGCGCTACCGGCGCGGCTTCGGTCACGTCGCCATGCGCGACGACCTGACCCTGGACCTGATCGAGGAGATCCTCGCCTCGCATCATCACTGGCTGCTGCACTCGCTCGCACTCAACCCACGGTTGCCGAACACCGCCGGAATGCGATTGGCCGCGCACACCGACCCCGCCGTCCGGGCTGCCCTGGCCGCCCACGCCCGTAGCGCACCCCGCGATCTCTACGAGCGACTCATCGACGATCCGGACACACGAGTGCGGGAATACCTTGCCGAACGCGACGACGTACCGGCCGATCTACTGGCCCGGCTCGCCGGCGACCCTGACCCGCAGGTCCGGACCACGCTCGCACGGTGGTGGACGCAAGCACCCGAGGCTGTCCGGCGGGCCCTACTCACCGACGCCGCCGACGAGGTTCGCGCCGCCGCATGCGCGACCTACTACGCGCGGTCACCACATCCGGTGCCGCCCCCCGACCTCGTGACGGAACTGCTCGCCGACCCGGTCACCCGCGCCGGAGCGATACGCCACGCGCTCCTGACCCCGCAACTGGCCGCACAGCTGGCCGGTGACCCCGACCACCAGGTCCGCCGCCAACTCGCCGAACACCCACAGCTCCCCCCACCAGTACGCGACCAGCTCACCGACGATCCCAGCGCGAACGTACGCGTCGGCATCTTCAGCCGCCGGGACACGCCCGAGCCGGCACGCCACCAGATCCATGAGGACATTCAACAGGGCGAGCGCCCACTGACCGACCTACTCAACGACGATGCCCTACTGCAGCAAGTCGAAGACCACATGGCCCTCGCCGAGCTGCGCCACCTGCGACTCGACTGGGTCACCGCAGACCCACTGCCACACCTGTCCTCGCCATACATCTGCTTCCGCCGCTCCGCGGCACGCAGCCGGACGCTGCCAGCCGACGCGGTCATCCGGCTACTCAACGACGACGACAGCGGCGTACGTACGACCACGGCCACCCACGCCCCACACCTGGTCGATCCCGCCACAGCCGAGCGCATAGACCGTGAGTTCCAGCCGGACAAGAAGACGAACTGGCGCCCCGCCGACGACTTCACGTTCCCGCCGCAAACCCTGCGCCGGCTGGCCACCGACCCGGACCCACGGATGCGATGCCTGGCACCCCGAGACCTCGACCTACCCGTCGAACTGACCGAACGTCTGGCCACCGACCCCGAGAGCATGGTTCGCCATGCCGTCGCCGGGCACCCGAACCTCCCAGTCCACGTACGTCGCGCCCTGCTCGCAGATCCGAACGAGCGGGTAGCGCACGCCACCGCCGCAGCACCCACCCTGCCAGTGCCCGAAATGGATCGACTCCTCACCCTCGCAGGCATCTGACCGGACACCACGGCGGACCGAGACGACTTGAACCCACGAGAACCTCTTGTCGAGCCTCCCCCAGATTTGTCTTGCCAAAACCCCTTGTTACGGAACGTAGCCAAATCGAACTGTCACCGCGTGTCGCAAGCTACCACTGAGCTGCGCAAACACGGCCACGCACTAGTCATCGGTTGTTACTGATCGACATCCTTCGGCCCGGGCTTTCGGGGGGTAAACGGGGGGACCGACGGCCCACATCGACCATCACGACCAGGCATCCGGTTCGTGTCGGTGGCCCAACACGAACCAAAATCCCATATCCGCCCGTGGCTGATATGGATGTCATGTTGGCGTAGCCACACGAGCCGGCCGCCGGGAAACGCAGGTTGGTGCCCTGCCGGGGGCGCGTCACAGAACTGCATAAACTCAATGTGATCGATCGACGGCGGCTGACCATCGAGACAACCTACGCGCTGGCGTAGCGGTCCACGAGCGGCGGCGTCGGTTGGTCCGAGGCCGTTGTCCGTTAGTGGTCGAACATCCTTGAACATCACCATGCGGTCACCGCTTCGGTTGTGGCTGGAGCGCCGCGAGCACGACCTCAGTCATGAGGGCTGGTTGGGGTAGTTATGGGTGCGCTTTAGCTGTACCCACGTACCAGATGCAACCGCGAAGCGCGCCACTGTCTGACCTAGGTCGAGCCGCGCGTTCACTCGGTGATGATGCCGGCTTCGTGGGCGACAATGGCCGCCTGTACCCGGTTGTTCAGCTCCAGGCGGGTGAGGATGGCGCTGACGTGGCCCTTGACCGTGCCCTCGACGAGGTGGAGTCGGTGGGCAATCTGGGCGTTGGACAGTCCGGCGGCGAGCAGGGCCAGGACGTCGCGTTCCCGTTGGGTGAGCGCCTGAATTCGGTCGCGGGCCGTCGTTACCCGGCTCAGTCCGGCGGCGCGCAGTTCGCCGATGACCCGGGCGGCGATCCTCGGCGACAGGTAGGCGCCGCCGACGGCGACGGCGTGGACACCGGCGATCAACTCGCGCGGGTCGCCGGACTTGAGCAGAAAGCCCCGAGCGCCGTCATCGAGCGCGCGGGTCACGTAGGCGTCGTCACCGAAGGTGGTGAGGATGGCGACGCCGACCGTTGGCACCGCACGGATGATCTCGGCACCGGCGGCGAGACCGTCGAGGCGGGGCATGCGGATGTCGAGCAGGGCGACGTCGGGGCGATGCGCGAGGGCCAGCTCGATGGCCTCCCGCCCGTCACCGGCTTCGGCGACCACCTCGATGTCCGGGTCGGTGGTGAGGATGGCCCTGACCCCGGCCCGGATCATTGCCTCGTCGTCGGCGAGCAGCAACCGGATCACGATGCCTCCGGATGCGGCAGAGTAGCCACGAGCTGGAACACGTGACCGTGGGGTCCGGCGTGAAGCGTGCCGCCGACGAGCCGTACCCGTTCCCGTAGTCCCACCAGGCCGGAGCGTGCGCCGGTTGCCCGCCGAGCCGGTGAGGGCATGGGGTTGGTGACGGTGACCGTGGTGGTGGCGTCCCTGGTGGCCAGGTGCACCCGCACCTGTGCCCCGGTTGCGTGTTTCATGGCGTTCGTGAGCGCCTCCTGGACGATGCGGTGGGCGGCCCGGTCGACCATGGTGGGAAGTCGCCGCGGGCCGTTCCACTCCAGGGATATCGCCATTCCGGCCCGAACGGCGCGATCAACGACGTCCTCGATGCGGTCCGACGCCGGCCGCAGCGGTACGGGGTCGCCGTCGCGCAGCACGGTGACGATGTCGGCCAGTCGCTCGGTCGCCAGCCCGGCACTGGCCCGCAGATCCGCAGCCGCCGCCCGGTGACGATGGTCGAGGTCGGCCGCCAGCTCGAGCGCCCCGGCACGCAGCGCCAACAGGCCAAGCTCGTGCCCGAGGGTGTCGTGCATGTCGTGCGCGATAAGGTTGCGCTCCCGCAGTCGGGCGCGTTCGGCGGCGATCGCGACCAGGTCGCTCTGCTGTTGGACCGAGCGACCCAGCATCCACGGGAGCACCACCGCGCCGCCGAGCAGCAGCAGCGCGGTGGCCCACACATCCCCGAGGGTGAGGCCGAGCGGGACGGCAAGCACCGCACCGGCCGCGAAGGCGACCACCGCGGGCGCCGGCCGGAGCATCCGGCGCCCGGCCAGAAAGCTGGCCAAGAAGACCGCCGCGCTGAGCGCGGCACTCCACACCGGAACGCCGTCGCCCATCGCCAGCGCCGTCGCCATACTCGCGGCCACGCACACACCCAGCGAGACCAACGGGTACGCCGTGAGCACCGCCACGGCGGTGACCGGCGCCAGCAGCGCACCCGCCAACGCCCACCAGGAAAGCTGCTGGTACGACAGCGCCACGATGGCCAGCATCGCCACGAGCCCGGCCAGCGCCCACGGCGGAACGGGTGGTCTCCTCAACCACCCGCCCCCGCCGCTCGTCACGCCCACCGACGCTACCTCGCGGCCAGCGGAGCCGAGGCTTCGTGCGTCAGCGGGACACCGGACGGCCACCGCAGCCGCACCAACGCCACCACCCGGACACCGAGCACGCTCAAGTTCATCCCGGCGGCGACCGCCATCCACCCGACCAGCGCCGGCGAGTAGTAGCAGAGCTGACCGAACGTGACGTCCCGGCCGCCGCCGACGAGCAGCCCGAGCAGATCCGGCAGGCTCACCAGCAGCGCGAGCGGGACGATCCGGGGTGCCAGCCGCAGTCCCAGCCGCCACACCGGCCGGCCGACGAGTCGCCTGGCCCAGGCAGACGTACGCCGCAGGTTACGGATGCCCCACGCCAAACTCAGCGCCGTCAACCCGGCAAGGACCAGGTCAACGATCAACCGCACCGGCGCGGGCGATGACGGTGTGCCGCCCGTCACGAGATCGGCCAGTGCGCCCGCGAGCTGGCCGGTGCCCTCGTTACCCAGACCGATGCCGCTGTTGCCGATCACCGCAATGCCGTAACCGGATGGCAACAGAAGCTGACTGGCGGTGTAGGTGAACCAGATCCCGTTGTGGTGGACCCGTCCCTCGAGGCCGGTGTCCCAACCCATCCCGTACGTCCACCGCCCATCCGACGAGGTGTGCATGGCCGTCATGCTCTCGGCCGAGACCAGCCGCGTGCCCTCGGCGGACCTGCCGGCACTGTTCTGCATGATCAGCCACTGTGCCATGTCCTGCGCTGTGGTGATCACACCGTCGGAGCCGTTGACGAACCGCGTCGGTTCCGCCGCGGAAACCACCAAGCCGTACGCAAAGCTGTGTCCCTTACTGACGTCCGGTGGCAGGTCGCGCGGGGTCAGGTCGATCGTAGTGCTGGCCCGCATGCCGAGCGGGTCGAAGACGTGCCGCCGCAGGTAGTCTACGAACGGCTCCCCCGCGACGACCTCCACCAGCCGGGCCGCGAGGTGATAGTTCGTGTTCGTATAGGCATACGCCGTACCAGGCTCGGTAGCCAGAGTCGCATTGCGGGCCCGTTCGACGGCAGCCGCCAGCGACTCCGGCTGCGACAGCCTTTTCTCCGGGAGCGTACGGTCGGTGATCCCGGAGGTCTGGTTCAACAACTGCCGCACGGTGATCCGCGCCCCGCGTGGGTCGGCGAGCCGGAGGTCGGGCAGGTGGTCGACCACCGGGTCGTCCAGGGCCACCTTCCCCGCCTCGACCAGCTGCATCACCGCGAGCGCGGTGAACGACTTGCTGACCGACGCCACCGGCATCGGCGTCGTCGCGGTCACCGCCGCGCCTGACGAATCATGACCGTACCCGGCCACATGTAGCACCCGGTCGCCCTTGGTGATCGCGACCGCGATCCCGGGATAGCCCGCCTCGTCGGCGAAATCAGTCACCAACCGCTCCACCGCACCGGCATCCAGTTCCCCCTGCGCGAACGCCGTGCCGGGGACCGTGAGAACCGCCAGTCCCGCGGTCACCGCGCCCGCCATGCCCCGCCACCAACTCTTGCTCTGCCACACAGCGCGCTCCGATCGTCTCGTTGACGCCGGCCACGTTAAGAACCCGGGCAGCCCCGGCACAGGACCCGATCGACACCCACCACCCCTGACCTTCGTCAGACACAACCCCATTCCGCGCGCCGTTCGGTCGCCGGTCGCCTGTCGCGGCCCCATATCGCCTACCTCTTCCGGACGATGTAACACGGCCAGCGAGCATGGCAACGTTCAGCCATGGACAGACCGCAGACAGTTGACTTCGAGATTGACCTGGTGGACGGCGAACACGGCGAGCGCCTCGCGGCATCTCAGGCCAGGGCGATCCTGGATGTGCTGACCTGGTTCGCCGAGCATCGCGGGACGCCCACGAGCCCGTCAGAATCATCGACAGACGGCCAAGCTCACCCTTGGAGAGATGAGGCGACCCACAGTGGCGTCCCACACACCCCGCCAGCCGCAAAGGCGACTACCACCTTCTGTGGGCGATGCGATGAATCCATTTTGCAGTTCTGTGTCATGCCGCTGCTGCGCCTGATCTGCAATAACCCACCGCAGCGACCGGATCCAGCTTGAACGCTTCTCTCCGTAATGCCGGATTTCCACTCGCCCGACTTCATCCTGTTTGCCCGCACGTAGGTTTGAATCCTGCCGGGGGCACATCTGACAGCCGCGCTTTCGCTGGTAAGCGCGTTCCTGCGCGCTTGCCCCACGCGACTGACAACGCATAATGCCTGGTGAGCGGATTGGTGGCCGCGCAGGTTCGAACCCCGGTACGCGGGCTGTCAGGCGGGTGTTGGACAGCCTCGGCGAGTGCCGCCCGGCACCGCGCCGTTGAATCTAACGACCAAAGACCGTTAGGGCAGTCAGGGCGAGGGTGAACTGGGCGGGCCGGACCTCGAGCCGATGCTGCGGCAAGACACCCGGGCCGACGGCGCCGGACCCGAGCCCTTGCACGGCATGGTCGGTGTACAGGTAGACCATCGGCTCGGCGGTCAGGTCGGTTTGGTGGCGTGCCGCGGCCAGTTGGCGGTCGCTCCACTGCCTGGCGGCCAGGTTGAACACGGGATCCCCCTCCACTCGGATGCCCGAGCCGGTGGAGTCGGCCACCTCAGCCCAGCGCACCTCGGCCCGATTGCCGTTGTCCTGTGGGCGTACGTAAGGCGTCTGCATTTCCTCGACAGTGGCGTGGTGCATGCCGATGCGGGCGGCTTGCCGGGAGTCCGGGTAGGCTTCGCCTGGCCCGGTGCCGAACCATCGAACGGTGGACCACTCCTCGGGCAGCAGCCAGCACAGTCCGATGCGGCCGAGCGACGGTGCCTTGTCCCGGCGAGCGAGTTCCTCGTACCGTTCGGGTGGCAGGTCTGGGTCCACCATCGGCTCGGCGAATCTGTCACCCCGGTCAGGCCAGTGGCCGACTGGTTCGGTGTGGACACGCACGCGCAGCCGGTGTCCGTCGGTGTCCCAGTGGTAGGTGGTGAGGTAGCCGCAACGGACGGCCGCGGCGGCGCTGCGCACCACGACCGCCAAGCCTTGCTCATCGTGGCTGACCGACACCGTCCGGTGTCGCAACCGGTCCAGACCACGGGCCTGCCAGTATCCGGCGTCGCGTTGGGCCCACGCCAGGTCGTTGTCGGTCGGTGCGCGCCACAGCGTCAGGGTCGGACCGTGAAGTTGTTTTCCGCCCAGACTGGAGAGTTTTCCTGTGTACCGGTCGAAGCAGCCCGGACCGACGACGATGTGGCCATCGGTGGCGGTGGGCCGCACCAGCGCTCCGGTCAGGACGGTGGCCGCGGCGCGTCGCAGCGGGATCTGGCCCCAGGCCACGACGTGGCCTTCGGGCGCCCATGCGGTGGCCTGCCTGAGCTCCGCCTGCACGGTAAGCCACCGTTCACCGCTGCCGTCGGCGAGGCCCGGCGGCAGCGGGATCTCGGTGCGCTCACCCGGTGCGAGGTCCGGTGTCGGGAAAAGGCCGCCGGCGGCGGAGATCCCGTCGCGGGTCAGCGACCAGGTGAGCCGCAGGTGCGAAAGATCGAGGAATTCGTAGCGGTTGTGCACCGCGAGATGACCCGCCAGCCGGCCGGGCGCGAGGCCGACCGGTTCGAGGACCTTCTGATACTCCAAGAGTCCCGGAGACGGAGTCCGGTCGGGAAAAACCAGGCCGTCGCAGATGAAGTTCCCGTCGTGCAGGTCTTCGCCGAAGTCACCGCCGTAGGCGAAGAAGGCCCGGCCCTCCGCGTCGGTGGCCTGGAGGCCCTGGTCCATCCATTCCCACACGAATCCGCCTTGGACGCGTGGATAGCGCTCGCACAGTTGCATGTACTCGGCCAGCCCGCCCGGCCCGTTGCCCATCGCGTGGGCGAACTCCGTCAGCAGGAAGGGTTTGCGGTTGCGTGGTTCGTCGGACGGGTCTCCCTCGCCCGCCGCGGCCGGGTAGAACATCTCACCCGGTTGTAGCAGCCCTTCGCCGATCCGCTTGACGACGGCGGGCGTGCGGTACATCTCCCCGTAGATGTCGACGTACCGCGCCAGGCGGTCACCTTCGTAGTGGATCGGCCGTGAAGGGTCGCGCTCGCGCGCCCACGCCGCCATCGCCTCAAGGTTCTGGCCGTCGCCCGCTTCGTTACCCAGCGACCAGATGATGACGCTCGGATGGTTCTTGTCACGCTCCACGGTCCGCTCGATGCGGTCGAGGTAGGCGGCTCGCCATTGCGGATCGTCGGAAGGGTTGCCCGACCACCGCTCGGCGCCCGAGTGTTCGAACCCGTGGGTTTCGAGATCGCATTCGAGTACAACCCACAGGCCCAGTTCGTCGCACAGGTCGAGGAATGCCGGATGCGGCGGGTAGTGCGCCGTGCGAACCGCGTTGATATTGTGCCGCTTCATCAGCTCCACATCCCGGCGCATGGTCTCGAAGGTGACCGCGCGGCCACGGCCGGGATCGAACTCGTGCCGGTTGACTCCGCGCAGCAACACCCGCCGTCCGTTGACGGTCAGCACGCCGGATTCGTCGATGACGACCGTGCGGAACCCGAACCGGACGCGCACCTGCTCGCCTCGGGTGGCGAGCACGGCCTCGTAGAGGAACGGATCCTCGGCGCTCCATGGACGCACCGTGTCGAAGGTGGACAGCGATTCGACCGGTGCGCCGGTCAGGCCGAGCCCCGGGATGCTGACCGTGACGGGAGCCTGCGCGTCCACGTCGATGCGCAGCCTCCCGCCGCCGCTGGACGCGTCGTAATCGGCGTGCACGAACACGTCCCGGATGCCGCCGGCCGGACGAGCCAGCAGGGTGACCTCACGAAAGATTCCGGAGAGCCGCCACGTGTCCTGGTCTTCCAGATAGGTACCGGAGGAAAATTGATGGACCCTCATTGCAAGGACGTTGCGGCCGGGCCGCAGCATCGCCGAGACGTCGAACTCCGACGCAAGGCGGCTGCCCATCGTCACTCCCAGTTCGACACCGTTGAGCCAGACGCGGGCGCACGACTCCACGCCTTCGAAGCGCACCACGGCAGGAGTCTGCGCCCACGACTCGGCAAGGTCGAAGACGCGCCGATAGTCGCCGGTCGGATTCTCATCCGGTACGAACGGCGGGTCCACCGGTATCGGATAAGAAATGTTCAAATACACCGGCTTGCCGTAGCCGTGCAACTGCCAGTGCGAGGGGACGGCGAGCCGATCCCATCCCGCGTCGTCGAAGCCGGGCAGCTCGAAGCCGTCCGGCTCGTCGAGCCCGGTCGCCGAGTACCGGAAAGCCCAGTCACCGCTGAGGTCCAGCCGCGCGGCGTCGGAAGTCAGTACGGCGCGCGGCGCGAGTCTGCCGTAGCCGGGGGAGAAGTCTTCGAAATAGCGCATTTCTCAGTTGCCCGTCCCCGGAATGACGTATGTGTCACGCGAAGGTCAGTTCGCTGATGATGATGCCTGGTGCGCCGCAAACGACATAGAGCTCCACCACACTGACCGTCCCCGCGCCGGGGAGGTCCGCGCGCAGCGGCACGTACGCGTAGCGCTCACCCACCTCGGCGGTGAAGGTGGCGAGCACGTCACCGTTCACCGGGTCGTCGGCGCGCAGGGTCACCAGCCCGGGGTTGCCGGCGACGCGGATCACGGCCGAACGGCATCCCGACAGGTCGGTCGGGCCAAAGGAGATCCAGGCGCCAGCGTCGGTGGCCGAGACCGAGTCACCGCCCTCGGGCGCGGTGTCGACCAGTGCGATCCGGTAGCTCGCCTCGTGGTCCACCGCGCGCAACCGACCATCCGGATCGGCGGCGGGTCGGCGCACGCCGATGCGCTCACCGCGGACCGTGAGCGTGGCGCAGCCGCGGATGTCGGTGGCTGAGCGCCCGACCATGACCTTGTGCCGTGCCGACTCGACCACCGACCGGCCGGAGGTCACATCCCAGAACGCCAGATCGGCGATGTGCAGCGGGATGGTAACGAGCGCCTTCTCGCCGGGGGCGAGCTGCACCCGGGTGAAACCTCGCAGCTGGCGCAGCGGCTGCTTGACCCGCGAGCGCTGCTGATGGGTGTACAGCTGCACGACCTCCTCACCAGGACGCTCGCCATTGTTTGTCACTTCGACGCCCACCGTGACGACGTCGCCGGCCTCCGCGGTCTCGTTGCTCAGGGACACCGTGCCGTAGTCGAACTCGGACCAGCTCAGGCCGTGCCCGAAGGGATAGAGCGGATTGCCGGGGTAGTACAGGTAGGTCGCGTCGCTGGTGATGATGTCGTAGTCGAACAGGTCCGGCAGGTCGGTGTGGCTGCGGTACCAGGTCTGGGGTAGCCGCCCGGCCGGTTCGACGTCACCGAACAGCACGTCCGTCAGCGCGTGCCCGAACTCCTGGCCACCGTGGCTCGACCACAGTATCGCCGGTAGGTGCACGTCCGCCCAGTTCACCGCGTAGGGATAGCTGCTGGTCAGGACCAGCACGGTGCGCTGGTTGGCGGCGTACACGGCGCGCAGCAGCGCTTCCTGGGCCCGCGGCAGCGCCAGGTCGGACCGGTCCTCGGTCTCCCGGCCGTTGACCATCGGATGGTTGCCCAGCACCACCACGACCGCGTCCGCCTCTGCCGCCGCGGCCGCTGCCTGCTCGACGCCGCTACGGCGCATTTCCAGGTGGAAGCGGGCGGCCTCCTCGACGGTGGCACCGGTGACCGCGATGCCGTCGCCGTCGAACGTCACGTAGCTCTTGCTGAGCTGGTGCCGCAGCGTCAGCGTGCCGTCCGCGCGCTCGATCAGGCGGAATGTCTCGTGCACGTCCCAGCCGTGCGGGCCGGGCGAGTCGTTGACCAGCACGCCGTCCTTGACGGTGACGTGGCTGCCGTTGCCGGCCGCTCGAAGCGCCAGCACGTCCTGGCCGCCCCAGTCGAACAGGTCGAAGCCGTGCGGGTCTGCCTGGGTGCGGTTGAGTGCGGCGGCGGTGGCGCCCGCGGTGAGGTAGCCGCCGGTCGCGACGCGCAGCGCGACCCGGTCCACGCCCTCGGCGTACGAGACACCGTCCTCGCCGAGCCGGAAGGCGAGCCCATTTCGGACAGTGACCCGGTAGGGCAGCGTGCCGCTGTACCAGTCGGTCATGAGCTGGTCGCCGAGCGGGCCGACCACCGCGACGCGCCGCACCTTGGCCCGGTCGAAGGGGAGAAGCTGTCTCTCGTGCTTGAGCAGCACGATGGAGCGCTGCGCCGCTTCGCGGGCCAGCGCCCGGTGGGCGGGGAAGTTGATGGTGTCGGGGCCGATCCGGGTGTACGGGTTGGCCTCGGGTGGGTCGAACTCGCCCAGCCGCATCCGGATGGTGAGTGCTCGGGACACTGCCCGGTCGATGTCGGCCTCGGTGAGCAGCTTTCGCTGGTACGCCTCGGTGATGCGTTCGATGGTGACGTGGGAGTGGTCGTCCTGGTCGGTGAAGCTGTCGATGCCCGCCTTGAGCGCGGCGGCGTGGCTGGTCGCGTGGTCGGGGAAGTACGCCTGTTGCGCGGGGTCGGCGAGGTTGTTGGGCGCGTACGCGTCCGACACGACGAAAACCTCGTCCTTCGTCCAGGAGCGCAGCGCGTCGTTGATGTGCGGGGTGACGTGCGCGGGACGGCCGTTGACGAAGTTGTACGACGCCATGACGGCGACCGCGGCCCCGCTTTCGATGGCTGGCCGGTAGGCCGGCAGCTCGTACTCGTGCAGCACGCGCGGCCCGAGGTTGCTGGAGCTGACGCAGCGGTCGCTCTCGTTGTTGTAGCCCAGGAAGTGCTTCAGCGTCGGGGCGGTCTTGAGGTAGACGGGGTGGTCGCCGCGCAGGCCTTCGGCGTACGCCCGGCCCATGAGCCCGGTCAGCCACGCGTCCTCGCTGTACCCCTCCTCGTTGCGCCCCCACCGGGGATCGCGCAGAGGGTTCACCACCGGTGCCCAGACGTTGAGCCCGGCCCGGCCGCCGGTGTGGTGGCTGGCACGCACCTCGTCTCCGGTCGCCGAGCCGACCCGGCGTACGAGATCGGGATCCCAGCTCGCGCCGAGCCCTACCGCTTGCGGAAAAACGGTTGCCTCACCAAGCCAGGCCAGCCCGTGCAGCGCTTCGGTGCCAGTGGTGAACGCCGCGATGCCCAGCCGTTCGATTGCCGGCTGGTACTGGTGCAGCAGGGCGATCTTCTCGGCGAGGGTGAGCTGGCTGAGCAGGTCAACGACGCGTTCGCGTACCGGCAACTGCGGATCACGGAAGGTCATTTGGGCCGTCCAGGGAAATCGTCGGTGGCCGTTGAGTAGACCTGTACGTCCCAGGGGCCGAGGTCGAGAGGCGCTCCGGCCTGGATGAGCCTGCCGTGGCCCGTCACCTCCGAGAGGTAGGTGGGGGCAGAGATGCGGGCGGGCTGCCAGCTCCAGTTGTGCACTACGTGGACGCGGTCTCCGTTCGGGGACGTGGCGGTGGCCGCGGTGACCGATGGGGGAAGGCTTCGCCAGCCGCTGGCTGGGTTTGGTGCCAGCCACCCGGCGAGGCATCGGGCGAGGTCGCGACCGGGAACCGTGCCGACGTAGGTGATCCGGCCCGTGCCGTGGCATCGGGTCGTGACGGCCGGCCAGCGGCCGAAGTGCGGGTGGTCATACGCGACGAGCACGTCGGCGTCGACGACGGTTAGGCCGTCGACCCAGCGGGTCGCTGTCGCGCCGTCCGGAAGGTCGAGGGGTCCGCCCGGCGTGTGGCGCAGCGCGACGGGCCGGTCGAGGTTGCTGAACTCGTCGTAGCGGACACCAGCGGCGTGGACCAGGCGGGCGGGGGCGGGCT
>NZ_SMKJ01000182.1:0-14373 GCF_004348615.1 Micromonospora sp. KC207 | reverse complement strand
GCGTGCGGCTGTGCTCGGCGCGCGGGTGTGTGTGGGCGTGCGGCTGTGCTGCGGGCTGGGCACGAGGTGGGGCCGGCGTCTCGCGGCGGGCGGGCGGCGATGCGGGCGCACAGCCGGGGCAGCTCCATAGGCCGTCCGAGGTGAGCACCGACTGCGGCAGCCCCGCAAGGCACCGCGGTCAGCACCGACTGCGGTAGCCCCGCAAGGCACCGCGGTCAGCACCGACTGCGGCGGGCCGACCAGCAGCGCGACGTCCGCCCGATCCCGCCGCCGGCCAGTGTCAGGAGCCGGGGGTGCCGCCGCGCTTGGCGGTGGCCCTCAGGTAGTCGCGGTTGAGCCGGCCGATGGTGTTCAGCGGGATGCCCTTCGGGCAGACCGCGGTGCACTCGCCGGCGTTGGTGCAGCCGCCGAAGCCGGCCTCGTCGTGCGCGTCGACCATGCCGATCACCCGGGTGTACCGTTCCGGCTGGCCCTGCGGCAGCAGCGAGAGCTGGGTGATCTTCGCGGCGGTGAACAGCATGCCCGAGCCGTTCGGGCAGGCCGCCACGCAGGCGCCGCAGCCGATGCACGCGGCCGAGGAGAAGGCCGCGTCCGCGTCGGCCTTGGCGACCGGCACGGAGTGCGCCTCGGGCGCACTGCCGGTCGGCGCGGTGATGTATCCGCCCGCGGCGATGATCTTGTCGAAGGCGGTGCGGTCGACCACCAGGTCCTTGATGACGGGAAAGGCCCGGGCCCGCCACGGCTCGATGTCGATCGTGTCGCCGTCGGAGAACTGTCGCATGTGCAACTGGCAGGCGGTGGTGCCGCGCTGCGGGCCGTGCGCGTCACCGTTGATCATGAGGCCGCACATGCCGCAGATGCCCTCGCGGCAGTCGTGGTCGAACGCCACCGGCTCCTCACCGGCGAGGATGAGCCGCTCGTTGAGCACGTCGAGCATCTCCAGGAACGACATGTCGGGGGAGACGTCGTCGACCTGGTAGGTCACCATCCGCCCCTTGTCCTCGGGGCCGCACTGGCGCCAGATGCGCAGGGTCAGGTTCACTTGTAGCTCCGCTGCGTCGGGTGCACGTACTCGAATTTCAGGTTTTCCTTGTGTAGTACGGCCGGCTCGTCGCCGCCGGTGTACTCCCAGGCCGCCACGTAGGCGAACCGGTCGTCGTCGCGCTGCGCCTCGCCGTCGGGGGTCTGGTGCTCGGCCCGGAAGTGGCCGCCGCAGGACTCCTCGCGGTGCAGGGCGTCGACGCACATCAGCTCGGCCAGCTCGAAGAAGTCGGCCACCCGGCCGGCCTTCTCCAGCGACTGGTTGAGCCCTTCGCCGTCGCCGGGGACGCGAACCCGCCGCCAGAACTCCTCGCGCAGCGCCCGGATCTCGTCGATGGCCTTGCGCAGCCCGGCCTCGCTGCGCTCCATGCCGCAGTGCTCCCACATGATCTGACCCAGCTCACGGTGGAACGAGTCGACCGTCCGGTCGCCGTCGACGGCGAGGAGCCGCCGGATCCGGTCCTCGACGTCGCGTCGAGCCTCGACGGCCGCCGGATGGCTGGCGTCGACCCGCTCGAACGGGCCGGCCGCCAGGTAGTTCGCGATCGTGTTGGGCAGCACGAAGTAGCCGTCGGCGAGGCCCTGCATCAGCGCGGACGCGCCGAGCCGGTTCGCGCCGTGGTCGGAGAAGTTCGCCTCGCCGATCACGAACAGGCCGGGAATCGTCGACTGGAGGTCGTAGTCGACCCAGAGTCCGCCCATCGTGTAGTGCACGGCGGGGTAGATCCGCATCGGGACCGCGTACGGGTCCTCGCCGGTGATCCGCTCGTACATCTCGAAGAGGTTGCCGTACTTGGCCTCGATGGCCTGGCGGCCGAGCCGGCCGATGGCGTCGGCGAAGTCGAGGTAGACGCCGAGCCCGCCAGGGCCCACGCCGCGCCCGGAGTCGCAGACGTTCTTCGCCGCGCGCGAGGCGATGTCCCGGGGCACCAGGTTGCCGAAGGACGGGTAGATTCGTTCGAGGTAGTAGTCCCGCTCGTCCTCGGGAATGTCCTTCGGGCGGCGGTCGTCGCCCTTAACCTTCGGCACCCACACCCGGCCGTCGTTGCGCAGTGACTCGCTCATCAGCGTCAACTTCGACTGGTGGTCGCCGGAGACGGGGATGCAGGTCGGGTGGATCTGCGTGTAGCAGGGGTTGGCGAAGTACGCGCCCTTGCGGTGCGCCCGCCAGATGGCGGTGACGTTGCAGCCCTTGGCGTTGGTCGAGAGGTAGAAGACGTTGCCGTAGCCGCCGGAGGCGAGCACCACCGCGTCGGCGAACTCGCTGGTGATCTCGCCGGTGACCAGGTCCCGGACGACGATGCCCCGGGCCCGACCGTCGACGACGATCAGCTCCAGCATCTCGTGCCGGGCGTTCATCTCCACGTTGCCCAGGCCGATCTGCCGCTCCAGGGCCTGGTACGCCCCGAGTAGGAGCTGTTGGCCCGTCTGACCCCGGGCGTAGAAGGTGCGCTGCACCTGCGCCCCGCCGAAGGAGCGGGTGTCGAGCAGGCCGCCGTACTCGCGGGCGAACGGCACGCCCTGGGCGACGCACTGGTCGATGATGTTGACCGAGACCTCCGCCAGCCGGTGCACGTTCGACTCGCGGGAGCGGAAGTCGCCGCCCTTGACGGTGTCGTAGAACAGCCGGTGCACCGAGTCGCCGTCGTTGCGGTAGTTCTTGGCGGCGTTGATGCCGCCCTGCGCGGCGATGGAGTGGGCCCGGCGCGGGCTGTCCTGGTAGCAGTACGACCTGACCCGGTAGCCCTGCTCGGCGAGCGTGGCGGCGGCCGAGCCGCCGGCCAGGCCGGTGCCGACCACGATCACCGTCAGCTTGCGGCGGTTGGCCGGGTTGACCAGCTTGGCCTCGAAACGGCGCCGCGCCCAGCGAGTCTCGATCGGGCCCTGCGGGGCGTGGGCGTCGGCGATCGGGTCGCCCTCGGTGAACAGATCCATGGTCAGGCCACCAATCCGGTGAGTACGGCGAACGGCACCACGAGGTAGCCGGCGCAGAGCACGATGGCGAAGACGAGCGCGGCGGCGCGTGCCCGGCGCTCGCCCGCGGGGGTCTGCTGGCCGAGGCTGCGCAACGCGCTGAACGCGCCGTGGCGCAGGTGCAGGCCGAGCGCCACGATCGCCAGGGTGTAGAGGAGCGTGACGTACCAGCGGGCCGGCGCGAAGTCGGCGACCACGTTGCCGTACGGGTTGCCCGGGTCGCCCTGGGGGTTCAGGTGACCGGTGGTCAGGTCCAGGATGTGGTAGATCACGAAGAGCAGGATGATCACGCCGCCCCAGCGCATCGTGCGGGCCGCGTAGCTGCCGTTGACCTTCCTGCGGTGCGTGTACCGCACCGGGCGGGCGGCGCGGGCGCGCAGCGCGAGCAGGGTGGCCGCGCCGATGTGGCCCAGCACGGCCGCCAGCAGCACCGTGCGCTGGATCCACAGGAACCAGGTCGAGGGCAGCAGCGGGGTGCCGATGTCGCGCAGCCAGTGCGCGTAGTGGTCGAACGCGGTCTCGCCCGTGAAGATCTTCAGGTTGCCGAGCATGTGCGCGACGAGGAACAGCACCAGCAGGATGCCCGTCACCGCCATGACGGCCTTCAGGCCGACGTTGGAGCGGATGGGCGACCGGGATTTCGTGAGTACCACCCGACCGACGCTAGGAGACCTTGGACTAGTCGTCCAATGCATCGACCTCGCAGGCTTGATAGCCATAGGCTATGTAGATGCAGCTACATCAGCTTCGGTACTTCGTCGCTGTCGCAGAACTACGACATTTCACCCAAGCTGCCGACGCGGTCGGCATCACCCAGCCGTCGTTGAGTAAGCAAATTCACGCGCTGGAGGCCGGCCTCGGGGCCCCGCTGTTCGAGCGGGTGCGTGGCCGAATCGCCCTCACCGCCGCCGGTGAGGTGCTGCTCCCGCTGGCCCGGCGGATCCTCGCCGACGTCGACACCGCCGCGCGGGAGGTGCAGGAGCTGGTCGGGCTGCGGCGCGGCCGGGTCCGCCTCGGCGCCACCCCGAGCCTGGCCACCTCGCTCGCCCCGCCCGTGCTGCGCCGGTTCCGCGACGCCCACCCCGGCGTCGACCTGCGGGTGGAGGAGGGCGGCTCGCAGGACCTCGTCCGCGACCTGCTGCGCGGCGACCTCGACCTCGCGCTGATCATCATGCCCGCCCAGGGCGCGGACCCGGGGCTGCGCGCGGAGGAGATCCTGCGGGAGAGCCTGGTGGTGGCCTCGCTGGCCGAGGTGCCGGGCACCTCGGCCGCCGGCGAGCTGCGCGTCACCGACCTGCGCGGCCAGCCCCTGGTCATGTTCCGAAAAGGGTACGACCTGCGCGACGCCACCCTCCAGGCGTGTCGGGAGGCCGGCTTCGAGCCCACTCTGTCGGTCGACGGCGGTGAGATGGACGCCGTGCTCAGCTTCGTCGAGGAGGGCCTCGGGGTGGCGTTGGTGCCCGGCATGGTGGTGGCCCGCCGCCCCGGGGTCCGGGTCACCCGGCTGGCCCCGCCCGGGGTGCGCCGGACCATCGCCGTGGCCCACCGCCGCGACGTGGAGCCCACCCACGCCGGCCGTGAGCTGCGCCGGATCCTGATGGAGTACGTCCGGGAGGCCACCGAGCAGAACGTCCTGCCGCCGGGGGTGGAACCCCGCTGAGCGGCCAGGGTGCTGGCCAAGGGCCGAGGGCTCAGCGCCCCTCGGCCTCGTCCATCGCCCGGTAGATCCGCTGCTCCGACACCGGGTACGGGGTGCCAAGGGCCTGGGCGAACACGTTGACCCGCAACTCCTCGATCATCCAGCGGATCTGCCGCACCGCAGCCGACCGCCGCCGGCTCGGCGGCAGCGCGGCGAGCAGGTCGGCGTACTCCTTCTGCACGGCGGCGATCCGGTCCTGCTGCTGGCGGTCCCGCTGCGGGTTGCCCGGCAGCCGGTCCAGCCGCCGCTCGATCGCGGTCAGGTAGCGCAGCAGGTCGGGCAGGCGGGCGTACCCGGTCTCGGTGACGAACCCCTTGTGCACCAGACCCGACAGTTGCGCCCGGATGTCGGCCAGGGCGGCCACCACGGCCAGGTTCTGGGTCTTGCCGAGGCGCTGCTCGACGGCGTACGCGGCGGCGAGCACCTGCCGCACCCGGCCCATCACCTCGACGACGGTGTCCACCAGGTCGGCGCGAACCCGCTCCCGTAGGGCGGCGAAGCCCTCGGCGTCCCAGGCCGGACCGCCCGTGTCGGCGACCAGCTTGTCGATCGCCGCCCCGGCCGCGTCGGCGATCAGCTCCTGCACGCCGCCGTGCGGGTTGCGGCTCAGCGCCAGCTTCGCCTCGTTGGACAGCCGCCCCTGGAGGAACTTCGCCGGCGACGGCACGGTCAGCCGCAGCAGCCGACGGGTGCCCGCCCAGTGCGCGGCGGCCTGCTCGGCCTCGGAGTCGAAGACCTTCACCCCGACCGTGGTGCCCTCGTCGACCAGCGCCGGGTACGCGGTCACCGCGTACCCGGCGCGGACCTGTTCGATGGTGCGAGGGAGATCGTCGATGTCCCACTCGCGCAGGCCCGTCCGGGCGACGTCCGGGGCGGCGGCGGCCACCACCTGGCGTACCTCCTGGCGGAGCTGGCGTTGCAGGGCCGGCAGGTCCTTGCCCTCGGCGACCGGCTTGTTCTCCTCGTCGAGCACCCGGAAGCTGACCCGCAGGTGGGCGGGGAGCTTCCCCGGCTCCCAGGCGTCCCGGGGCACGGTCACCCCGGTCATCCGGCGTAGCTGCCGGGTCAGCGCGTCCAGCAGCGGCTCCTGCCCGGGGGTGATCGCCGCGAGCGCGGCCCGGGCGTAGTCGGGGACCGGGACGAAGTTGCGCCGGATCGGCTTGGGCAACGACCGGATCAGCGCGATCACCAGTTCCTCGCGCAGCCCGGGGACCTGCCAGTCGAAGCTCTCCGCCGGCACCTGGTTGAGCAACGGCAGCGGGATGTCGACGGTCACCCCGTCGGTCGGGGTGCCCGGGTCGAAGGTGTACGTCAGTGGCAGGGTGACCCCGTCGGCCCGCCACTCGTCGGGGTAGTCGGCCTCGTCGACGCCGCCCCGGCCGGCGTTGACCAGCAGCTCCCGGGTGAAGGTGAGCAGGTCGGGCCGCTCCCTGCGGGTCTGCTTCCACCAGGCGTCGAAGTGCCGGCCGGAGACCACGTCGGCCGGGATCCGTTCGTCGTAGAAGGCGAAGATCGTCTCGTCGTCGACCAGGATGTCCCGCCGCCGGGCCCGGTTCTCCAGCTCCTCGATGTCGGTGAGCAGCTTCTGGTTGTCCCGCCAGAACTGGTGGTGGGTGGACCAGTCGCCCTCGACGAGGGCGTGCCGGATGAACAGCTCACGCGACAGCGCCGGGTCGATCTGTCCGAAGTTGACCTTCCGGCCGGTGACCAGCGGGACGCCGTACAGGGTGACCTTCTCGTAGGCCAGCACCGCCGCCTGTTTCTTCTCCCAGTGCGGCTCGCTGTAGCTGCGCTTGACCAGGTGCTGCGCGAGGGGCTCGACCCACTCCGGTTCGACCCGGCCGGCGACCCGCCCCCACAGCCGGGAGGTCTCCACCAGCTCCGCGGCCATCACCCAGCGCGGCGGCTTGCGGAACAGCGCCGAGCCGGGGAACAGGGCGAACTTCGCCCCCCGCGCCCCGAGGTACTCGTGCTTCTGCGGGTCCTTGAGCCCGATGTGGGACAGCAGGCCCGGCAGCAGCGACTGGTGCACCCTCGGGGTGTCGATCTCTTCCGGCAGGTCCGCGCCGGCCCCGCGCCGGCCGTCACCCTTTTCCGCCGTACGCAGGACCTGGCGCACCTGGCTGACGATGTCCTGCCACTCGCGTACCCGCAGGTAGTTGAGATACTCGGCCCGGCACATCCGGCGGAACGCGCTGGACGACAGCTCCCGCTGCTGCTCGCGCAGGTACCGCCACAGGTTCAGGTACGCGACGAAGTCGGACTCCTTGTCGGCGAACCTCGCGTGCGCCTGGTCGGCCTGGGCCTGCTTCTCCGCCGGCCGCTCGCGCGGGTCCTGGATGGACAGCGCGGCGGCGATCACGATCACTTCGGTGGCGCAGCCGTTGCGCTCGCCCTCCAGGACCATCCGGGCCAACCGGGGGTCGACCGGGAGCTGGGCCAGCCGCCGGCCCAGCGGGGTGAGCCGCTTCGCCGGGTCGGTCTCCGTCGGATCCAGCGCGCCCAGCTCGTGCAGCAGGTTCACCCCGTCGGCGATGTTGCGCCGGTCCGGCGGGTCGATGAACGGGAACGCCGCCACGTCACCCAGCCCGATCGAGGTCATCTGGAGGATGACCGAGGCGAGGTTGGTGCGCAGGATCTCCGGGTCGGTGAACTCCGGACGGGCGGCGAAGTCCTGCTCGTCGTAGAGACGTACGCAGATGCCGTCCGAGGTGCGCCCGCAGCGGCCCTTGCGCTGGTTGGCCGACGCCTGCGACACCGGCTCGATGGGCAGCCGCTGCACCTTGAGCCGGCTGGAGTAGCGGGAGATCCGGGCGGTGCCCGGGTCCACCACGTACTTGATGCCGGGAACGGTCAGCGAGGTCTCCGCGACGTTGGTGGCGAGCACCACCCGCCGCGCGGTGTGCGGGGCGAACACCCGGTGCTGTTCGGCGGCCGACAGCCGGGCGTACAGCGGCAGGATCTCGGTGCCCAACAGCGACCGCCGGGACCCGACCAGCTTGCCCAGCGCGTCGGCGGTGTCCCGGATCTCCCGCTCGCCGGAGAGGAAGACCAGGATGTCGCCCGGCCCCTCGGCGGCCAGTTCCTCGACCGCGTCGCCGATCGCCTGGATCTGGTCGCGGACGTTCTCGTCGTCGCCGTTCTCGTCGTCGGCATCGGTGACCTCGACCAGCGGCCGGTACCGCACCTCGACCGGGTACGTCCGCCCGGACACCTCGACCACCGGCGCGGGCCGGCCCTCGGCGTCCGCGAAGTGCTTCGCGAACCGGTCCGTCTCGATGGTCGCCGAGGTGATGACCACCTTGAGGTCGGGGCGGCGGGGCAGGAGCTGCCGCAGGTAGCCGAGGATGAAGTCGATGTTCAGGCTGCGCTCGTGCGCCTCGTCGATGATCAGCGTGTCGTACTGGCGCAGCATCCGGTCCGTCTGCAGCTCGGCGAGCAGGATGCCGTCGGTCATCAGCTTGACCAGGCTGCGGTCGCTCACCTGGTCGGTGAAGCGGACCTTGTAGCCGACCACGTCGCCCAGTTCGGTGCCCAGCTCCTCGGCGATACGGTCGGCGACCGTGCGGGCGGCGAGCCGCCGGGGCTGGGTGTGCCCGATCAGCCCGTGTACGCCGCGCCCCAGCTCCAGACAGATCTTGGGTAGCTGGGTGGTTTTGCCGGAGCCGGTCTCGCCGGCCACGATCACCACCTGGTGGTCGCGGATCGTGGCGGCCAGGTCGTCTCTGCGCTCGCTGACCGGCAGCCCGGCCGGGTACGTGATCACGGGCACCGCCGCCCGGCGGTCGGCGAGCCGTTGCTCGGCCCGGGCGACGTCGGCGGTGATCTCGGCGAGCGCGGCGTCGCGCCGCTGCGGGTCGCGCAACCGCCGCACGCCGTCGAGCCGCCGCTGGAGCCGGCGCTGGTCGCGGAACATCAGGGCGGGCAGGCGGCGGTGCAACTCGCGGGCGATGTCGGGCACGGCGGCTGCGGCGGGAGCGGCTGGATTCTGCATGTCGTCGCCAAGGATAGGCAGCCGTGAGCCGGACCGCCCTCTGGTTACCGGGGGCTGGGCGGTCCCCTGCTCCCCGGGGCCGGACCGGGTCGGCCCTGCCGGCCGGGGTCTAGAGTTGACCGCCGACCGACGCCGACCACGGGGGCCTGGAATGAGCATGCGAGACACCGACCGCGCGCTGGTGCAGGCCGCCACGGCGGTGGCGAAGCTGCGCTGCCGCAGCGAGAACCATACCGTCGCAGCCGCCGTGCGCACCGCCGAAGGCCGCGTTTTCACCGGCGTGAACGTCTACCACTTCACCGGGGGGCCGTGCGCCGAGGTGGTGGCGATCGGGGCCGCCGCCACCCAGGGCGAGACGGAGCTGGAGACCATCGTGGCGGTGGGTGATCGGGGCCGGGGCGTCATCACGCCCTGCGGCCGGTGTCGGCAGGTGCTGCGCGACTACTTCCCGTCCCTCCGGGTCATCGTCGGCCCGGCGGATGCGCTGCGCGCCGTGCCGGTTGCCGAGCTGCTACCCGAGACGTACGTGTGGGCCGACCACCAGCCGGGCCCGCAGTTCTAGCCGCACGGGGATTCGCGGCGTCGGTGCCGCCAACAAGATCATCGACGGCCCTGGAGAAGTGCGTCCCCACGACCTGAGGTCCCGTCCCCATTCGCGACCGCGCCACCTCCCTTGTCGCACGGGAGGTGGCGCGGTCGGACTCCAGGCGGTCGGACCTCGGTCGGGGCGGTGGATGGGTCGAAAGGTTGGGAGGCGGCGGGTGATCAGGCGGCGGTGGACCAGATCGCGCGGAACGCGGCGGCCTCGCCGGCCAGCCACTGCTCGACCTGCTCGGGTTTGACGCCGTCGGGCGTCCGGTGTGCCACGCCCCGCCGTACGTCGACCAGGACCGGCACGGCGTGCGGCAGGACCGCGTCCATGTGCCGGGCCATCAGGTGCAGGGTGGCCAGGGCCGCCTCCTCGCTGGGCGGGGCCTCGTCGAAGTGCAGGCGGACGGCCTCGGCGCGGCCGTCGGCGGCGTATCGGATGCCGAAATGTGGATTGATCTTCACCGGCAGGTCGCCGAGCATGGCCAGGGCGTCGCGGGTCTGGGCCAGGTCGACGCCGGTCGGCTCGCCGAGGGAACGCAGCCAGGTCGTCGCGCCCGGCACGAGCGCCCGGTAGAGCGGCTGCCAGCGCGGCTTGACCGCGTCGGCCACCTGCGCCAGGTGCGTGCCGCCGGTGTGGAAGGCGACGTCGGCCTTGAGCGCCTTGACGAACTGACCGTGCGGGTTGAAGCCGTGCCGGCTGGCCCGCTGCTTACGCAGGCCACCGACGAAGCTGGCCTTGGTGGGCCCGGTGCGGTCGACGTACCGGGTGAAGCCGAGGAGGGTGGCGTAGGGCGGGAGGGTGCTGGAGGTGGGCGCGGTCACGGAAGTCCTCCCAGGTCAGGACTTGGTTTAGTACATACATTCTAATCGACGGGTCTGACATCGCCCAGAGGAAAGAAGGGCGGGTCTCCGCCGGTGTGCCCCCTATGCTCTTGATATGGCGATACTGCGCATGGACCACGTCCGTGTCGTGGTCGACGACCTTGCGGCTGCCACCGCGTTCTTCGCCGAACTCGACATGGAGCCGGAGGGCGAGATGCCGGTCAGCGCTGGCCGAGCCGCTCGGCTGGAAGGCGTCAGGGGCCGGCCAGGACGAGGGAGCGACGAGTGCACGTGGCAGTCACCTCGGTGCCAGCCGCGCCCCGACCGGCCACTGCGGCGAGGACCGGCTAGAGCTGGCCGACGTCGGTGATCCGCACGACGGCGGCGCCGACCTCGTCGGAGGCGGCCAGGTCGACCTCGGCGCTGATGCGCCAGTCGTGGTCGCCGTCCGGGTCGTCGAGGATCTGCCGGACCGTCCACCGGTCCCGGCCCTGCTCGATCATCAGCAGCGCGGGGCCGCGGGCGTCCGGCCCGGTCCCGATCGAGTCGTACGCCTCGAAGTACGGCCCCAGCGCGTCGGCCCACGCGTCGGCGTCCCAGCCGTCGGCGGCGTCGAGTTCGCCGAGCAGGTCCCAGCGGCGCAGGGCGGCCAGCTCGACCCGGCGGAACAGCGCGTTGCGCACCAGCACCCGGAACGCCCGGGCGTTGCGGGTGACCGCCGGCGGCCGGTCGTCCAGGGCGGCGTGCGCCTCGGCGGCCTCGGCGACGTCGGACGGGTTGCGCAGCCGCTCCCACTCGTCGATGAGGCTGGAGTCGACCTGGCGGACCAGCTCGTGCAGCCACTCGATGAGGTCGATCAGCTCCTCGGTCTTGGCGTCCTCGGGCACGGTCTGCCGCAGCGTCTTGTACGCGTCGGCGAGGTAGCGCAGCACGAGGCCCTCGGACCGGGTCAGGGAGTAGAACTGCACGTACTCGGTGAAGGTCATCGCCCGCTCGTACATGTCCCGGACGACGGACTTGGGGGAGAGCTGGTGGTCGGCCACCCAGGGGTGCCCCCGCCGGTACATCTCGTACGCGCCCTCCAGCAGCTCCGCGAGGGGCTTGGGCCAGGTCACCTCGTCGAGCAGTTCGAGGCGGGCCTCGTACTCGATGCCCTCGGCCTTCATCGCGGCGACCGCCTCGCCGCGGGCCTTGAACTGCTGCGCGGACAGCACCTGGCGGGGGTCGTCGAGGATCGACTCGATCACCGAGAGCACGTCGAGGGCGTACGACGGGCTCTCGACGTCGAGCAGCTCGATGGCGGCCAGGGCGAGCGGCGACAGCGGCTGGTTGAGCGCGAAGTCGAGCTGGAGGTCGACGGTGAGCCGGGCCCGGCGGCCGGTCTCGTCCGGCTCGGGCAGCTCCTCGACCACCCCGCCGGCCCGCAGCGCCCGGTAGATGGCGATGGCCCGGCGGATGTGCCGGCGCTGGGCGGCGCGTTCCTCGTGGTTGTCGGTGAGCAGGTGCCGCATCGCGGTGAACGCGTCGCCGGGACGGCCGATGACGTTGAGCAGCATCGAGTGGCTGACCTGGAAGCTGGAGGTCAGTGGCTCCGGCTCGGCCTCGACGAGACGGTCGAAGGTGGGCCTACCCCAGCCGATCGAGCCCTCCGGCGGCTTCTTGCGGACCACCTTGCGCCGCTTCTTCGGGTCGTCGCCAGCCTTGGCGAGGGCCTTCTCGTTCTCGATGACGTGCTCGGGGGCCTGCACGACGACCCGACCGAGGGTGTCGAAGCCGGCCCGGCCGGCCCGGCCGGCGATCTGGTGGAACTCGCGGTTCTTGAGCAGCCGGGTACGCACGCCGTCGTACTTGCTCAGGCCGGTGAACAGCACGGTGCGGATGGGCACGTTGATGCCGACGCCGAGCGTGTCCGTGCCGCAGATGACCTTGAGCAGGCCGGCCTGGGCGAGGGTCTCCACGAGCCGGCGGTACTTGGGCAGCATGCCGGCGTGGTGCACCCCGATGCCGTGCCGGACCAGCCTCGACAGCGTCTTGCCGAAGCCGGAGGTGAACCGGAACCGGCCGATCGCCTCGGCGATCAGGTCCTTCTCGGCCCGGGTGCAGACGTTGACGCTCATCAGCGCCTGGGCGCGTTCGAGGGCGGCGGCCTGGGTGAAGTGCACGACGTACACCGGGGCCTGCTTGGTCTCCAGCAGCTCCTCCAGCGTCTCGTGCAGCGGCGTCGTCGCGTACGAGAAGAGGAGCGGGACCGGCCGCTCGGCCGAGCGCACGACGGCGGTCGGCCGGCCGGTGCGCCGGGTCAGGTCGTCGACGAAGCGGGTGGTGTCGCCCAGGGTGGCCGACATCAGGATGAACTGCGCCTGGGGCAGCTCGATGATCGGCACCTGCCAGGCCCAGCCCCGGTCCGGCTCGGCGTAGAAGTGGAACTCATCCATGACCACCTGGCCGACGTCGGCCCGCGTGCCCTCGCGCAGCGCGAGATTGGCCAGGATCTCGGCGGTGCAGCAGATGATCGGGGCGTCGGCGTTGACGCTGGCGTCGCCGGTGAGCATGCCGACGTTGTCGGCGCCGAAGACCTCGCAGAGGGCGAAGAACTTCTCCGACACCAGGGCCTTGATCGGGGCGGTGTAGAAGGTCGTCCGGTCGTCGGCCAGGGCGGCGAAGTGGGCGGCGATCGCCACCAGGCTCTTGCCCGAGCCGGTCGGCGTGTTCATGATCACGTTCGCGCCGGAGACGATCTCGATGACCGCCTCCTCCTGGTGGGGGTAGAGGTCGAGGCCGCGCTCCTTCGCCCAGCCGGCGAACGCGTCGAAAAGGGTGTCGGGGTCGGCGCTTGTCGGCAGCGCGGCGGTGAGCGTCATAGCCCGTCCATCGTGCCTGCCGCAGGCCCCCTCGCGCCAACCGGGTCGACGCCGGTGTGGTCGGCGGTGGTTGGCAGGGGCCCCTTGTGCACCAGAATGCGATAACAGGGGCCCCTCCCTGCGCCTCAGGCGCGGCGGTGGACCAGGTCGAACACCGGGCGGCCGGCCGTGAGGGCGCGGCGCTCGAACTTGGTGACCGGCCGGTGGGCCGGGCGCGATGCGTACCCGCCGTGCACGTCCACCAGCCCCGGGTCGGCGGTCAGCGTCTCGCGCATCGACTCGGCGTACTCGGCCCAGTCGGTGGCGCAGTGCAGCGTCCCGCCGGTCGCCAGCCGGGAACGCAGCAGCGCCACGTGCGCCGGCTGGATGATCCGCCGTTTGTGGTGCCGCGACTTCGGCCACGGGTCGGGGAAGAAGACGTGCACCGCGTCCAGCGACCCGTCCGGCAGCGCCCGGACCAGGTCCAGCGCGTCGCCCCGGGCGACCCGAACGTTGCCCAGCCCGAGGCGCTCCACCAGGCCCAACAGGTTGGCGATTCCCGGCGTGTGCACTTCGACCGCCAGATAGTCTCGGCCTGGGTCGTCGGCGGCCATCGCGGCCGTGGCGTCTCCCATCCCCGACCCGATCTCCAGCACGATCGGGGCCCGGCGACCGAACAGCGCCGCCAGATCCACGGGCGCGGCGGGGTCGTCGCTGACCGTCAGGCCGTACGCCGACCAGAGCCGGTCGAGGGTGTCGACCTGGCGGCCGGTCATCCGGCCCCGGCGGGGGTGGAAGGTGCGGATCCGCGACGCGTGCGGCGGCACGGTCACGACGGGGTTCGGGTCGGTGGAGGTCACAGCGCTCCGAGCCTACGCGACGATCGCGCCGAGCGAACACGACGATCGCGCCGGATCGGATGTGAGGTACGGCCGGGGATGAGAGGATTCATCCCGTATGGCAGGCCGGGCGGCCGCTGCCCGGCGACGCACTACCGCGCCGGGAGGGGTCATGGGGGCAGCCACGCGGATCGGCGTCGCGCTGGCGGTCGCCGTCGCCGCGCTCGCCGGGCCGCTCGCGGCGGGCACGCGGGCCGCCGGGGCTCCCGCAGGCGTCCCCGCCCGCGAGCCGCTGCCCGGCCCGCCCGGTGGGCAGCAGCCCGGCTGGCTCGTCTTCGTCGAGGTCACCCCCAGCACCGTGCAGCCCGGCCACCTCGTCGGCATCCGGGCGAGTTGCCACGACAACTCCGTGCCGGCCATCGTGGTCTCCGACGCCTTCGGTCGGGTCGCCGTGCATCCGCAGCGGGGCCTGCTCATCGGCGCCCCGATGGTCCGCGAGCGCATCTGGCCGGGCAACTACCGGGTCAAGCTCGAATGCCGGGGCGGGGAGACCGCGACCACGATGCTCCAGGT
>NZ_SMKJ01000181.1:0-14498 GCF_004348615.1 Micromonospora sp. KC207 | reverse complement strand
CGGGCGCGGTGTCGATGCTGGGGGGCGGGGCGATCGTGGTCATCGGTTCGGAACCTCCTCGACGCGGTCGGTCAGCACGAGGGTGTGCGTGCCGGCGGTGAGCTGCTGGCTGGTGCTGTGCTGCTGGCCGCTCAGGTCGCGCCAGCGCATGTCGACGGTGACCGGGCCACTGCTGGCCCCCAGCCCGAAGTGGACCTCGAAGCTGCGCTTGCCGCCGTGGCCGCTGCCGCCGTCGAGCTGGGAGATCTGCTTGCGTCCGTCCGGCGTGGTGACCGTGACGGTGGCGCCGTACGCCGGGGTGCAGAGCATCTGGTCCGCCGGTGCGCCGACCGCCGGCCGGTACAGCCGCAGGTTCAGGTAGTTGCCCTTGCTCGGCGCCTCGTTGGCGTAGAACGCCGGCGGGCCCCACTGGCGGGCCACGGCGAGGTCCAGTGCTCCGATGCCCCGGGTGTCGGCCGTGGCGATGCCCCGGGTGGGGATCGGCACGTCCAGGCCGACCTGCTCGGTGATGTTGGCGAACTCGCCGCTGGCCGTGCGGGCGAAGAACGCCAGCGGCTGGCTGCCGGCGATGTCGTCGCCGGGCTGCATGTTCGGCCACATCGCCGGGTTGGACATCAGGTCGTCGTTCATCATGGCCATCTCCTGCAGCCACGGCCAGCGGTCGATCTTGCCCTTGACGAAGCCGAGGGTCTGCACGACCTCCAGGTCACCGCTGTTGAGGAAGTCGCCGAACTTCACGTCCCAGCCCCAGCCGCTCCAGGCCAGGCCGAGCGGGCGGGCCTCCTGGGTGAAGGGGGCGATGCCCTTGTCCAGCTTGGCGAGCATGTCGCGCTCGTCGCGGGCCCGGTTGACCCAGACGAAGTTGCTCTCCTCCAGGCCCCAGGCCGTGGTGATGTTGGAGACCATCATGTCGAAGCTGCCGTTGCGGTCCAGGTCGCCGAAGTCGATGCCCATGCCCTTGAACGAGCCGTTGCCGAGCACGAACGACTTGGGCGTGGTGGGGGTGCGCTCGCCGATGGCGACCTTGAACTCGATGCGCCCGGGCCTGGAAACGTTGTGCAGCAGGTGGTCGTGGCCGAAGTCGTTGGCGATGTAGACGTCGGGCAGGCCCCGGCCGGTGAGGTCGGCGGCGTTGATGCCCAGCGTCCAGCCGGTCGACGCGACGAACGGGATCGCGGCGCGCTGCGGCACGAAGGACACCGAGGGGTTGTCGCCCGAGGTCGCCGACTGCCAGCGCAGGACGTGGCTGCCACCGCCGTTGGTGGCGCTGGACAGCGTCTCGTTCATCTCGACGTTGTCCTGGCCCCTGGTGTTGAGCACGTCGGACTCGGGGAAGTAGTTGCCGATCACCACGTCCGGCCTGCCGTCGCCGTCGAGGTCGCTGACCAGCGAGGCGTTGGTGTGCCACTTGGGCCCGTGGTACAGGCCGTCGGGCGAGCTCTGCGGCAGCAGTTCCTGGCGCTGGTAGGTGGCGTTGGACACCGTGGTCGCGCTGGCCTTGTGCAGGAACAGGATCGGCACCCGGCCCCAGTAGGTGACCATGAGGTCCATCCGGCCGTCGAGGTTGTAGTCGCCCGGCACGCAGCCCATCGGCGCCATGGTGTCGTCGACCGGCAGCGGCGCCGGGTCGAGGATGAACGGCGCGAACTGGTCCTCCTTCGGCGCGGTGGGCGCGTAGGTCACGACCACCTTGTCGGTGCGCACGTCCACGAAGCACAGGCTGTTGGCGCGGCCGTGGCCGGTGAGGTCGTTGACGGCGATGCTCGCCCCGACCGACGAGATCCAGGCGCGGATCTTGTGATACGAGCGGTTGACGTCGCGAATCGTTTTCTTGGGAAGCTGGTCGTAGCCGTTCGGGTAGGCGATCGGCTGCTCGGCGAAGCGGTATCGTGTGGCGGCCTCGTCGGCGCCGGCGACGGACACGCGGGTGTCGATGATGAAAAAGAGCGAGGCCACGAGTAGAATCGCGACTATTCCGGGACTGAGCGAGCGTGCGCGTTGACCCAGCACGGTACGGTCTCCTTACAACAGAGCCATCGGCTTCTGCCAAAGCCGATGGCGTGAACAGGGCAGACGGCATCACCGCGGCGGTTTTCCACGGGCGGTCCCGGGTGCTGCGCGGCAAGGGTTGGGGGAGTGTCGCCTGACGTCAGGGGCTTCGTCGACGCGGCGGGCCGACCGGAGGAGGGCGTTTCCCGGCCATTTTCCGGCGGCGGTGCAATTTGCTTTTTGGGCGTGTCTGTTTGCCTCCTGGGGCGGGCGGGAAAGTGGATGCTCGGCGACCGGATCGGGCCAGGTTCATCGTGCGACGGTGGCACCTGGGCGCGCTTCTTTCACATTGCTCCCGACATTTTCGCAGCATGACGGCGGTTTGGCTCGCGTATAGCGGACGATTTGACGCGTCGGATCCCTATTGGCCGATCTCGTCGCGTTGACCCGCTGTGTCCACCCCGTCGGCGCAAGACGGCAATATGGCGACTAACTGCCGGGGGCGCGATGACTAGCGTGGGTGTCGGCGCTGCCCGAGGCGCCGCCCGGGCATCGTCCGCAGGGATCGCCCCGCCCGGGATCCCGGGAAGAAAGGAAGCCGCCGTGTCTGTCGAGGGATTCTGGAAGGTGGCCGTCGCCACCCCGTTCGGCGTCCGCCGCACCGAACTGGAGCTGTTCAGCAAGGACGGTGTCCTGCAGGGGATCTCCCGCGGCGAGAAGGAGACGCTCACCCTGAACGATCTGCAGCTGGAGGGCAACCGACTGTCCTGGTACCAGTCGATCAAGAAGCCGATGCGGATGGACCTGGTGTTCGACGTGACGATCGACGGCGACGAGATGACCGGCACCGCCAAGGGCGGCCCGATGCCGGCGGCGAAGGTCAGCGGTCACCGCGAGCCGGCCGCCCAGCCCGCCTGAGTCAGCCGTCCGCGTACCCGGCCGCCCTCGCCGCTCGGCGGGGGCGGCCGGCCGCCGGCGGGACCGGAACCGGTGCCGCGCCTCGGTCCTTCGGTCGCACCATCCTACCCGGATATGTATTGACTTAAGTGCATTTATCCACAATGGTCTTGGGTACTCGACGCGGGAGCATCCATGACCGACTTGCCAGAGGGCATCGAGCACCACCGTTACCTGATCATCGGCGCCGGTCCGGCCGGCCTTCAGCTCAGCTACTACCTCCAGCAGGCCGGCAGCGACTACCTGACGCTGGAACGCGCGGCCGAACCCGGCGGGTTCTTCCGCCGGTTCCCCCGCCACCGCAGGCTGATCTCCCTGAACAAGGTGCACACGACGAGCACCGACCCGGAGATCCGGCTGCGCTGGGACTGGAACTCGCTGCTGCACACCCCGGCCGAGCTGCCGTTCTCCGACTACAGCCGCGAGTACTTCCCCTCCGCCGACGACATGGTCCGCTACCTCGGGGACTTCGCCCGCCACCACGGGCTCGCCGTCCGCTACGACACGGCCGTCGAACTGGTCGCCAAGACCGAAGACGGCTTTCTCGTGCGCGCCGGCGGGCGAGAGCTGCATGCCGACTGCGTGGTGGTGGCCGCCGGCTGGGGCCGGCCGAACGTCCCCGACGTGCGCGGCATCGAGCACGCGATCGGCTACGAGGACATGAGCACCGACCCGGCCGACTACGCCGGCCAGCGGGTGCTGATCCTCGGCAAGGGCAACTCCGCGTTCGAGACGGCCTCGGCGATCCTCGGGCACGCCGCCATGGTGCACCTGGCCAGCCCGCGTCCCCTGCGGCTGGCCTGGAACACCAAGCACCCCGGCGACGTGCGCGGCCACCACGGCGCGGTCCTGGACAGCTACCAGTTCAAGACCCTGCACTCGGTGCTCGACTGCGTCATCGACGAGATCCGCCCGGTGGGGGACCGGTACGAGGTGAGCCTGACCTACACCCACGCCGACGGCGAGACGGCCGTGATGGAGTACGAGACGGTGCTGCGCTGTACCGGCTTCGCCATGGACACCTCGGTCTTCGCCGAGAACTGCCGCCCCGGCATGGTGCCCAGCGGGCGGCTGCCCGCCACCCGGCCGGACTGGCAGTCGGTAAACGTCGACGGGCTCTACTTCGCCGGCACGCTCGCCCAGGATCGCGACTTCAAGAAGGCGTCGTCGGCCTTCATCGACGGGTTCCGCTACAACCTGCGCACGCTCACCGCCCTGCTGCGCGAGCGGTACGAGGGCGCGCCGCTGGCGTACGAGAAGGTGGAGGCGGACGCCGAGGCGCTCACCGAGGCGGTGCTGGACCGGGTGAACTGGAGCTCGGCGCTGTGGACGCAGTTCGAGTTCCTCTGCGACGCGCTCGTCGTCGACGCGGGCGCCGGGGTGGTGCGCCACTACCACGACCTGCCCGAGGACCACGCGGTCGCGCGGTTCGGCGGCGAGAGCCACTACTACACGTTCTCGCTGCGCTGGGGCCGCGACGCGTACAGCGACGTGTTCGCCATCGAGCGGCACCCGCAGCCCGACCGGGCGGCCGAGAGCGCCTTCATCCACCCGGTGGTGCGCCGCTACCGGGGCGGGGAACTGGTCGAGGAGCTGCACCTGCTGGAGGACCTGCTGGCGGAGTGGCGCCGGCAGGACCGGCACGTGCAGCCCCTGCGCGACTTCTTCACCGCGGACCTGGGGCGGTGAGGTCTACCGGCGGACCATGACCTCCGAGAGCGCCTTGCGGGTCAACTGCGGGACGGTGACCCCCTCGGCCGGGTAGCCGACCGGCATCACCAGGCAGGCGCGCTCCTCGGCCGGGCGCTCGCAGATCTCGTTGAGGAACCGCATCGGGCTCGGCGTGTGGGTGAGCGTGGCCAGCCCGGACAGGTGCAGGGCGGTGATCAGGACGCCGACGGCGATGCCGACCGACTCCTTGACGTAGTAGGGCTTCGGGGTGTGCGGTCCCTGGTGCACCTCGAAGACCACGATGACCACGGGGGCGGTCTCCAGGAACGGCTTCCGCCAGTCGGTGCCCATCGGGGCCACCGCCTCCAGCCACTGGGTGGAGGCACGGCGGGTGTAGAACTCGATCTCCTCGGCCTCGGCGGCCTCGCGCAGCCGCCGCTTTCGCTCGGCGTCGGTGACCACCACGAAGCGCCAGGGTTGCAGGTTGGCGCCGCTGGGGGCGGTCGCGGCAGCCCGAACGGCCTCCTCGACGACCTCCAGCGGCACCGGCTCGGCCGAGAAGTGCCGCACCGACCGGCGGGCCGCCATCCGGTCGGCGAAGTCCCGGGCGGTGCGGTTCATCAGCGTGGGATCCAGCCGTCGCAGGTGGAACGGGGTGGTCGCGATCTGGTTCACGGGAGCCTCCATCGGCAGGTCGGGGCCTTTCCAGCATCGCCCACGCCACCCACCGCCGGTTGTGCGCGATTGCCCAGATCGCCGGCCGGCATCAGCCCGCCGTCCGCTCCGCCAGGTGGTCGACGACGTCGGTGAGCGTCCCGCCCCGGCGGACGATTGCCCGCTGGTGCCGCGCCCCGGTGCCGTCGGTGCCGAGCCGCTCCAGCCACTGCGCGACGGGGTCGTAATCGCCGTGGGCGCGCAGCGCCGGCTCCACCGTGTCCAGCAGGTGACGGGTCAACTCCGCCGCGGGCCGTAACCGGCCCGTGCGCGGGTCCAGGCCCTCGCCGTCCAGGCCGTCGCGGGCCGCCCGCCAGTAGCCCACCCGCAGCAGCTCCCCGGCGACGTGCGGGGCGGGTTCGCCGGCGTCCATCACCGCCGACAGGTGCACCACGAGGGCCCGCACCAGCGCCGCGTACCGCGCCGAGTCCTCGGCGGTGACGGCGGAGTCGGCGACCCGGACCTCCAGGGTCGGGTGTCGCTCCGAGGGGCGTACGTCCCAGAAGATGGTGGCCCGGTCGACGAGGGCGCCCGCGTCCAGCAGCCGCCGCACCACCTCGTCGTAGTGTTGCGCCGAGTCGAACACCGGCGGCGGCCCGGCCACGGGCCACCGGCCCCAGACGGTGGTGCGCCAGCTCGCGTACCCGGAGTCGCGGTCGTCCCAGTACGGCGAGTTCGCGGTGAGGGTCAGCAGCAGCGGCAGGTACGGCCGCAGGTGGTTGCCGACCAGCACCGCCCGCTGCCGGTCCGGCATCTCCACGTGCACGTGCAGCGCGCACAGCGCCAGCTCGTCGTGCAGCCCCCGGTACGTCTCGGTGCCCCTGCTCTGGCGCGGGCCGACGGTCATCGGCGGCGGCACCGCCCCGGCGACGGGGGCCGTGCCGGTGGCCACCACCCGCAGCCCCGCCGCCCGTGCGCAGTCCGCGACGACCTTGCGGGCCTCACCGAGCTGGTCGGCCAGCTCGCCGAGCGTGCCGCAGGCGTCGGTCCGGGTCTCCAGTTGCAGGGTGGTGATCTCCCCGGACACCCGTTCCCCGAGCGACACGGACGCCGCCGCGACGACCTCGGCGGCCCGGGGCGCCGGGGCCCGGGTGACGGCGTCGACGACGAGGAACTCCTCCTCCACCCCGAAGCGGGGCGGCGAGGTGGGCGGGCGCGTGGTGGGGGTCATGGGGATCTCGTCCTCCCGCTCGCTGCGCCGGCGGCCACGCCAGGTGGCATCGCCGGCGGATGGGCAGCGGCGCGGGGCCGGGCGCGCCGACTCGGCACACCATTATGGACGGTGCGCCGGCCCGTGGGGAGGAGCGACGCGCGTCACAGGCGCACGGGGACGCCCCGACCCGCGCCGACCGGGCCCCGCCGCTGCCGGGCGAGCACGCCCGCGATGGTCGCGGCGAGCAGGGCGGCGCGGTCGGGAAGCTGGCTGACGTCCACCCACTCGGTGCGGGCGTGCGATCCGCCGCCCACTCCGCCCAGGCCGTCGAGGGTGGCCACGCCCAGCGAGCCGGTGAAGTTCGCGTCGGACGCGCCAGCGGCGTGCGCGGCCTCCACCGGCGGCAGGCCCAGCTCGCGGCCGGCCCGCCGGGCGATCTCCAGCAGTGGTGTCGCCACCGCCTCCTGGAGCGGGTACCGGTTGATCCCGCCGCCCACCACCAGCGAGGCCTCGGCCAACTGGGGGGTCAGCGCGCGGATCAGGCCGTCCACCCGGTCGAGCTCCTCGCGCGTCCAGGCGCGCACGTCGACGCAGAACGTCGCCGACTCGGGCACCTGGTTGCTGATGCTGCCCGCGCTGAGCACCGTCGGCGTGACACTGGTGCCCTCGGCGGCGAACGCCCGTACGGCGAGCACCTGGTGGGCCAGCTCGACCGCCGCGTTCACCCCCCGGTGCGGCTCCACGCCCGCGTGCGCGGCCCGGCCGCGTACGGTGATCTCGTATCTCGAACCGCCCTTGCGGGCGACCTTGAGCGCGCCCGTCTCCGTGGCCGGCTCGGCCACCAGCACCGCCCGCGACCGCCGGGCCTGTTGCTCGATCAGTGGTCGGGACGTCGGTGACCCGCTCTCCTCGTCGCAGGTCAGCAGCACCCCCACCCGGGAGGTGTCGGGCAGCAGCGACAGGGCGGTGACCAACTGCACGATGCCGGACTTCATGTCGCACACCCCCGGCCCGGTGGCGATGTGGTCGGCCAGCGCGAAGGGCCAGTCCCGCGTGGTGCCCTCCGGCCACACCGTGTCGTAGTGTCCGAGCAGCAGCACCCGCTGGTCCTCGGCCTGCCAGAGCAGGTGCGGCAGCCCGTCGCGGGTCATTCGCACGGCGGGCCGGCCCAGCACCGGGCTGATCCAGCTCTCCAACAGGTCGGCGCAGGCGTGCAGGCGCCGCACCGCGCCGGGTGGGGATTCGGCGTGCACAAGCTGGCGAAGTCGGTCCACCATGGCCCCGGACTGTGCCTGGGCCTCCTGCCGTATGTGCGTCGTGTCGACCATGGAGCAGATCGTGGCAGCGGTTCGTACGCAGCGGCAATACGCATGCGTGCCCTGCTCGTCGCCCTTCGTGTCGACCCAGGTGTCGGCGCCGCGCACGGCATTTTCGAAGAATTCGTGGCCCGCGGCTTCGGCCGGCAGTGGGCACGGTGAAAGAAGCGGGTGGGCCGCCGGGACGGCACCATGCGCAGCAGGACCGCGTTGCCGCCGGCCGCGGCCTGTCACGCCGAGGAGAGACACGTGGCACACATCGATCTGGGCCTGGACGAGACGCAGCACCCGGGGATCAGCGGGCTCATGCGCTACCGGCCGGAGACCGCCGTGGCGCTCAACGCCCTGGCCGAGGCGCTGCTGCACGCTCCGCACCCGACCCTCACCGCCGGTGAGCGGGAGCTGATCGCGGCGTACGTCTCGGGGCTCAACGACTGCACGTTCTGCTGCTCCTCGCACTCGGCGTTCGCCGCCGCCCAACTCGACGGCGGCATGCCGCTGGTGGGGCAGGTCCGTGCGGACCTGGACACGGCCGAGATCTCCGCGAAGCTGCGCGGCCTGCTGCGGATCGCCGCTGCGGTCCAGTCCGGCGGTCGCAACGTCAGCGGCGAACTGGTCGACGCGGCGCGCGTCGAGGGCGCGACCGACCTGGAGATCCACGACACGGTGCTGATCGCCGCCGCGTTCTGCATGTTCAACCGCTACGTCGACGGGCTCGGTACCGCGCTGCCGGAGGACCCGGTCGCCTACACCGAAACCGCGCAGCGGATCAAGGTCGACGGGTACGTCGGCTCGGCCTGACCGGCCCCGATACGGCGGGCGCGGCGCTGCGCCCGCCTGCACGACCGTCGACTACCCGTTGTACGGCATGGTGGGGAACCAGCCGTAGCCGAACATGGCGGGCAGCCGCACGTCCCAGTAGACGACCATGAACACACCCAACGCGATCAGCAGCGCACCGGTCACCGCGGCGGTGCGGGCCGGGCTGGCGGCGAGCCACTGGACGAACCGGCCCCGGGTGGCCACGATGACCAGGGCGAACAGCGCCGCGACGATGGCGATGTTGCCCAGCGACTGGAGCACGAACGCGCCCGCGCCGTACAGCGGGTTGCCGGTGTCCACCGCCCAGTGGAACAGCTTGTTGAACAGCGGGTACGGCCGGCCGATGAGGAACCCGCCGACCAGCGCGCCGAGCACCACCACCCGGGCGACCGGGCGGTGCGCGAACGGGTCGGGCAGCGCGCCGAGCGCGGCCAGCCCGAGGTAGACGAAGGCGAGCCCGATCACGCCGAAGACGACCATCGACTGGACCAGGCGCATCGGCAGCCCGTCGACGGTGCCGGTGGACAGCTGCGGCAGCCGGTCGCCGAGCAGCACGCCGACGAAGCCGTACGCCGCGGCGACGGCCACCATCCCCACGGTGAGCCAGCCGACCGGCCGTAGCAGGACGCGCAGCCCGGCCCGGGTCGCACCGGTGCCGCCGGCCTGGCTCATCGGGCCGACCGCGGCGGCCATCGCGATGTTGCACGCCGTGAACGTGCCGGCCAGGCCGGAGACGAACGCGAACACCAGGCCCGCGACGGTGCCACCGATGGCGGTGGTCTTCGCGTCGTGGCCCAGCAGGGTGTTGGCGACGTTGTCGCCGATCACGTGGTCGACGAACTCGTACGACCACAGCACCGCAAGCAGGACTCCCGCCGCGACGCCGCCCAGGACGATCCGCCCGCGCGTGCGCGGGTGGGTGTGCGCGGTGACGTGGACCGCGCCTCCAGTTTCGGTGGCTGTCATGGCTGGATTGTGGGGACGGGTCGCCCGGTTGACTTCTTCCGTGTTGCCCGATCCGAGCCCTGCTCGACGGCGGGGCCCGTAAAGCGGTGGGGCGCGTCCGACAGGACGGCAACCTCGAACAAGTGATCGCCGCCTGGGTCCTCCATCGTGGACACATGTCGGTCACTCCGCACCAGTGGCGTCGCGTCCGCACCTCCGTGCCCGTCGTCCTCGGGCGCCTGCTCGACCTCGTCTCCGACGCCCCGCCCGATCGCCCCGCCACCGCGCACTGGACGGTGGCGGACACCATGGCGCACCTTTGCGGCGTCGCCGCGATGGGCCTGGCTCTGGTCCGGGGCGCCCCACCGGACCTGCCGGTGCCCGGCCTGCTCGACCTGCGCCGGCGCACCACGGTCGACACGATCTCGGTGATGAACGCCGAGGTGCTGCGGCACTTCACCGAGCGACGGCTGCCGGTGCTGGCCGACCGGTTGCGCGCCGACGTCGAGGAGGTGCTGCGGGCAGCGGGGGAGGCCGGGCCCGAGCACGAGGTGTCCTGGCTGGGCGGGGCCCGGCTGCCGGTCACCGGGCTGCTGGCCCACCTGCTCAACGAGCTGAACATCCACTCCTGGGACATCGCCCGGGCGATCGGCCGGCGCTGGGTCATCGACCCCGCCGACGCCGCGCTCTTCGTCGACCTGTTCATGGTCGGCATGACCCGCCGGGGCTACGGCCGGCTGCTGGACCGGGACGGCCCGGCGCATCCGGGAGTGATCTCGGTCAACTTCCGGCACCGCTTCGGCCCCGAGGTGACCATGATCCTGGTCGACGGGCGGGTGACGGTGGGCACGCCGCAGGCACGCCCGGACGTACGGATCTCGTTCGACCCGGCCACGTTCACGCTGATGCTTTTCGGTCGGGTGCACCGGGTACGCGCGGTGCTCGCCCGCAAGGTGTCGGTCGGCGGGCGGCGGCCCTGGCTGCTGCCCGTCTTCCTGCGTACCATGCGCCTGCCGTCCTGACCTGGGCCGTCGTCCCTGCTGGCAATGGAAACGGCACGGGGCGCAACCCGGAAGAAGTGCCTGTGCGTCGATCGGTGCGGCCGTGGGACGGCCGAAGTACGCGGTGCCGAGCTGGAACACCAGCTCGCCGCCGCGCCGGTGGTACGGGGACAGGCCGCCCTCGCCGGTGTTGTGCAGGCAGCCGGCCAGGGCGGCCCCCGGTTGAGCGCCGCCACGGCGTTGCCCGACAGCGAGCCGAGACTCATCCCGGAGATGTTGACCACCGACTCCGGCCGGAACACCCGCGCCCGCCCCCGGGCCGCCCCGAGCACCTTCGCGCACGGCAGCCGCACGTCGTGCCCGGCCGTCGCCGCCGCCGACGGCGGCACCGCCCGGCCGAACGTGCGGTGCTTGATGATCGGATACCCGGCGGTGTGCTCGATGTCGTTGTCCGTGCCGAACCCGAAGTAGTTGTTCTCCTGCTTCGCCGACGCGTACACCCAGCGCCGTTGGTCCCGGGTGAACGGCCGCTCCTCGTTGTTGCCGGCCACGATGTACTGCCGCAGCTCCGGGCCGAGCGACTCCAGCAGGTACCGGGCCCGCCCGAGCACCGGGAAGTTGCGCAGCAGGGCGTGGTCGCGTTGCAGGACGTCGCGGGCGGCCAAAGCGGCGACGGCGGCGGGTACGGCTCGACGGGCCCATCCCATGCCGCCAGTCTCCCCGCAGTCGCCGGCTGGCGCACGGTTGCCGCCTGCTCCGCGCCCTGCCGCACCTGCGGGCCCCTGACGCAATGAAAGTATGCGGATGCGAGGACAAGAACAGTCATTGGCTCGCAGAAGCGGCACGGTAGAGTGCCTTCGTGGCGATGTTCCGGATCGGCGAGGCGGCCGAGCTGCTCGGCGTCAGCACCGACACGGTGCGGCGCTGGGTCGACGCCGGCCGCCTCGCCGCCACCCGCGACGCGCACGGTCACCGGGTCGTCGACGGCGTCGACCTGGCCGCGTTCGTCCGCGCCGTGGCTGCCGCGCCCGAGGGGCACGCCGAGCTGACCTCGGCGCGCAACCGGCTGCGCGGCATCGTCACCGCCGTGGTCAAGGACGCCGTCATGGCACAGGTCGACATCCAGGCCGGGCCGTTCCGGATCGTGTCGCTGATGAGCCGCGAGGCGGTCGACGACCTGGGCCTGCGGGTCGGCTCGATCGCCGTCGCGGTGATCAAGTCGACGACGGTCGTGGTGGAGCGGCCGTCCCCTCTGAAAGGCGGGACCGGCACGTGACCGGATCAGTGGCTCGTTGCGCCCTGGCCGGGGCCCTTGCCCTGGCCCTCGCCGCCTGCGCCGGCGGGGCCGACCAGCCGGCGCCGGGGGAGGGCGGCGACGGGGTGCGCGGCCCGATCACCGTCTTCGCCGCAGCGTCACTGACGGAGGCGTTCACCCGGCTCGGCGACGAGTTCGAGGCCGCCCACCCCGGCACCACGGTCACCTTCAGCTTCGCGGGCAGCTCCGCCCTGGCCACCCAGGTCAACCAGGGCGCGCCCGCCGCCGCGTTCGCCGCCGCGTCCCCGGCCACCATGCGCACGGTCACCGACGCCGGCAACGCCGCCGACGCCCCGGTGACCTTCGCCCGCAACCAGCTGGTCATCGCCGTGCCGAAGGGCAACCCGAGGGGCGTCGCCGGGCTGGCCGACCTGACCCGGCCCGGCGCGAAGGTGGCGCTCTGCGCCGAGCAGGTGCCCTGCGGCGCGGCGGCCCGCACCGCGCTGGACGCCGCCGGCGTGCCGCTCACCCCGGTCACCCTCGAACCCGACGTCAAGGGCGCGCTGGCCAAGGTGCGTCTCGGCGAGGTCGACGCCGCGCTGGTCTACCGCACCGACGTCACCGCCGCCGCGGCCGAGGTCGACGCCGTGGAGTTCCCCGAGTCGGCCGGGGCCGTCAACGAATACCCGATCGTCGTGCTGCGGCGGGCCGCCAACCCGGCCGCCGCGCGGGCCTTCGTCGGGTACGTGCTGTCCGACCGGGGCCGCGCCGCGCTGGCCGCCGCCGGGTTCCAGCCACCCCGGGCCTGACCTGCGGTGGTACGCCCGATCGCGCCACCGCCGCGCCGCCGCGTCCCCGGCCGGCGGGTGCCCGTCGCCCTGTTGGTCCCCGCCGGCCTGGGGCTTGCCTTCCTCGTGTTGCCCCTGGTCGGGCTGCTCGCCCGCGCCCCGTGGGCCAGCCTGCCGCAGCGGCTGGCCGCGCCGGGGGTGCTCACCGCGCTGCGGCTGTCCCTGCTGACCGCCACCGTCGCGACGCTGCTCTGCGTCGCCCTCGGCGTACCCCTGGCGTGGCTGCTGGCGCGGGTGGAGTTCCCCGGCCGGCGGCTGGTCCGGGCGCTGGTCACCGTGCCGCTGGTGCTGCCGCCGGTGGTCGGTGGCGTGGCCCTGTTGCTGGTCTTCGGCCGCCGGGGCATGCTCGGTGGCTGGCTCGACGCGGCCTTCGGCGTCACCCTGCCGTTCACCACCGCCGGGGTGGTCCTGGCCGAGGCGTTCGTGGCCATGCCGTTCCTGGTCATCGCCGTGGAGGGCGCCCTGCGCGCCGCCGACACCCGGTACGAGGAGGCCGCGGCCACCCTGGGCGCGGGCCGGTGGACGACGTTCACCCACGTCACCCTGCCGCTGGTCGCCCCGGGCGTCGCGGCCGGCGCGGTGCTGTGCTGGGCCCGCGCCCTCGGCGAGTTCGGCGCGACCATCACCTTCGCCGGGAACTTCCCGGGCCGTACCCAGACCATGCCGCTGGCCGTCTACCTCGCCCTGGAGACCGACCTGGAGGCCGCGATCGTGCTCAGCCTGGTTTTGCTCGCCGTCTCCGTGGCGATCCTCGCCGGGCTCCGCGACCGCTGGGTCACCGCCCCGTGACCGCCACCGGGCCGCGCCCGCCTGGCGCGGGAACGCCGCTGCTGGACGCCCACCTCGTCGCCGACCGGGGCGCGTTCCACCTCGACGTGGCCCTGCGGGTGCGGCCGGGGGAGGTGGTCGCGCTGCTCGGCCCCAACGGCGCGGGCAAGACCACCGCGCTGCGCGCCCTGGCGGGCCTGCACCCGCTGACGGCCGGGCACCTGACCCTCGACGGGATCGAGCTCGACCGCCCCGACCGGCGGGTGTGGGTCCCGCCGGAACGCCGTCCCGTCGGCATGGTCTTCCAGGACTACCTGCTATTTCCGCACCTGAGCGCCCGCGACAACGTCGCCTTCGGGCCCCGCCGGCGCGGCGCGGACCGGCGCGCGGCCCGTGCCCGCGCCGACGCCTGGCTGGACCGGGTCGGCCTCGCCGACTACGCCCGGCGCAGGCCCCGGCAGCTCTCCGGCGGTCAGGCCCAGCGGGTGGCGCTGGCCCGCGCGCTCGCCGTGGACCCCGTCCTGCTGCTGCTCGACGAGCCGCTCGCCGCCCTCGACGCCCGTACCCGCCTGGACACCCGCGCGGAGCTGCACCGCCACCTCGGCGCGCATTCCGGCGCGACCGTGCTGGTCACCCACGACCCGCTCGACGCGCTGGTGCTCGCCGACCGGCTGGCCATCGTGGAGGGTGGCCGGGTGGTCCAGGAGGGGGACGCGGCCACCGTCACCGCCCGCCCCCGCACCGACTACGTCGCCCGTCTGGTCGGGCTGAACCTGCACCGGGGCCATGCCGACGGCCGGCGCGTACGGGTCGGGGGGCTGACCCTCACCGTCGCCGACAGTGTCGTCGGCGAGGCGTTCGTCGCGTTCCCGCCCGCCGCCGTCGCCCTGCACCCGGCGCGGCCCGACGGCAGCCCACGCAACACCTGGCCCGCCACCGTGTCGGGGGTACGGCGGCACGGGGACCACCTGCGGGTCGAGCTCGGCGGGCCGCTTCCGGTGGCCGCCGACGTCACCCCGGCCGCCGCCGCTTCGCTGCGCCTGCACCCGGGGCAGGGGG
>NZ_SMKJ01000180.1:0-14669 GCF_004348615.1 Micromonospora sp. KC207 | reverse complement strand
GCCATAGGGAAGTTCCAGGCGGTGGGCGGCCAGGAGGGGGGCGTTCTTCAGCAGGGCGCGGGTGTCGGCGTCGGCGACTATGCGGCCGGCGTCGAGGATCACCGAGCGATCGCACAGCTCCAGCGCGTACGGCAGGTCATGCGTGACCATCAGCAGGGTCACCGGCAGCCCGCGCAGGATCTCGGCCAGCTCCCGGCGGGCCGCCGGGTCGAGGTTGGACGACGGCTCGTCCAGCACCAGAACCTCCGGGTGCATGGCCAGCACGGTGGCCACCGCCACCCGGCGGCGCTGCCCGAACGACAGGTGGTGTGGGGCGCGGTCCCGGTGCTCACCCATCCCCACCGCCGCCAGGGCCTCGTCGACCCGGGCGGCCAGCTCGGCCCCGCGCAGCCCCAGGTTGGCCGGGCCGAACGCCACGTCCTCCGCGACCGTGGGCAGGAAGAGCTGATCGTCCGGGTCCTGGAAGACGATCCCGACCCGACGGCGGATCTCCGCGAGGGTGTCCCGGTCCCGGTTCACCGTCAGCCCACCGACGCTCACCGAGCCCTCGGCCGCGGTGAGGATGCCGTTGAGGTGCAGCACCAGGGTGGTCTTGCCCGCGCCGTTCGGCCCGAGCAGCGCCACCCGCTCGCCGCGCGCCACGTTCAGGTCGACCCCGTGCAGGGCGACGTGCCCGTCCGGGTACGCGTACCGGACGCCACGCACGTCCAGGGAGGGGGGATCGGGATTCTGCACGTACCCGATCATGTCAGGGCGACGGCGGTCGCGGCGATGCCGGCCGCGACCAGCGGCACCGTCGCCCCGACCAGCCACTGCCCGGCGGTCGCCGCGCCCGCGCCCTGCCACACCGCCGGCATCCGGCCGGAATAGCCGCGCGACAGCATCGCCAGGTAGACCCGCTCGCCGCGCTCGAACGCGCGCAGGAACAGCGCACCGACCCCGGCGGCGAAGCCGCGCAACTGCCACAAAAAGCGCGGGTCGTCGCCCCGGGAGACCCGGGCCACCCGCATCCGACGGGCCTCGCCGACCAGCACGTCCAGGTAGCGAAGCATGAAGGTGGCGATCTGGGTGACGATCTGCGGGCAGCGCAGCCGGTCCAGGCCGACGATCAGGTCCCGCGTCGTCGTGGTCGCGGCCAGCAGGAGCGACGCGAGTACGCCCAGCGTGCCCTTCGCGACGATGTTCCAGCCGCCGAGCAGCCCGTCGAGCGACAGGCCCAGCCCCGCCACCTCGACCCGCTCGCCCGCCCCGAGGAACGGCAGCGCGAACGCGAAGAGCACGAACGGCAGCTCGATCGCCGCGCGGGGCAGCAGCCAGCCCGGCCCCACCCTTGCCAGCCCGGCCACGCCGGCGACCAGCAGGGCGTACCCGCCGAACGCCCAGAACGCCGTGCGGGGGGTGGCCACCACCGCGAGGGTGAACAGCACCATCGCGGCGATCTTCACCTCCGGCGGTAGACGGTGCACCGGGGAGGCGGACTCCCGGTAGAGCACGTGCGCGTGACCGGCCCCCATGGTCGCGGGCCGGCTACCGGGACCGCGCCGCGCGCGACGCGCTGTCGGCCGGGCTCTCGGCGGCGGTCCGCTGCCGCGTCGTCCGGTCGGCGGCCGGCTCGCCACTGGACCGGTCGGCGGCCGGCGGCTGCGGGCCACGGCGGCGCAGCAGCCAGAACACGCCGCCGCCCACGGCGAAGGTGAGCAGCACGCCGAGCACCCCGGACAGCCCGGTGGAGAGGAAGTCGTTGTCGAGGCCACGCACGCCGTAGTCGGCCAGCGGGCTGTCGGCCAGCTCGTGGTCCCGCTCCTGCTGGGCGGGGCAGCTACCGCCGGTGATCTCCCCCTCGGCGTCGACCGTGCAGCCCCGCAGCAGCGACGAGTCCAGCCCGTCGGGGTGCGACGAGGCGTAGTTGCTCACCACGCCGGCCAGCAGCAGGGCGACCAGCAGCCCACCGACGACGAAACCCCAGGGACGCTTGCTCATCGGGCACCTCCGGCGACCGGAACGACGGGAGCCGACGCGGCCGGCTTGAGGGCGCGCAGCGCGTACACCAGATCGGGGCGCACCTTCGCGACGGTGACCACCGTGGTCGCGGTGATCAGGCCCTCGCCGATACCGATCAGCAGGTGGACGCCGGCCATCGTGCCGGCCAGGCCGGCGAGGTTGCCACCCAGGTCGGTGGTGCCGCCCAGCCAGTACTGGAGCACGAAGCCCTGGGACGCCACCACGACGCTGACCAGCGCCGACACGAAGGCGGTCACGCCGAGGCCGGCCGGGGTGCGGGGCAGCACCCGCAGCAGCAGAGCGATCAGCAGGTACGCCGCCGCGGTGCCCAGGACGGCCATGTTGGTGACGTTGAGCCCCAGCATCGCCACCCCGCCGTCGCCGAAGACCAGCGCCTGGACGACCAGCACGACCGCCACGCAGAGCGCGCCGACCCACGGGCCGACCAGCAGCGCGGCGAGCGCGCCGCCGAGCAGATGGCCGCTCACCCCGGCGGTGAAGACCGGGAAGTTGAGCATCTGGACGGCGAAGATGAACGCGGCGACCAGGCCGGCCATCGGGGCGAGCCGGTCGTCCAGGTCACGCCGGCCGCGCAGCACGCAGAGGGTCAGCACAGCCAGGGCGAAGGCGGCGAACACCGCAGCGACCGGGCCGTTCACGATCCCGTTGGAGATGTGCATCGCCAGGGTTTCCACTCGACCTCCCGGGGGGCCAGGCGGGAGGGTCCACGCCAGCTCGGGTCAGCGTATTTCCACGGACCTGCTGTTGCCAACGCCTGGCAACAGTGCCGAGGCGTTGATCACTACGCTCCGCGCCAGGGCGCGATGTCGGCGACATGGTGGGCGGTGTCGCTGCGGCGGCCAGGCTCGGCGGTAGGGTTTCGGCCATGACCGCGCCCGTCCGCCTCAGCCCCGGTGACCCCGCGCCCGAGTTCGCCCTGCCGACCGACACCGGCGAGACCCTCTCCCTGGCCGACCTGCGCGGCCGGCGGGTGATCCTGTACGTCTACCCCGCCGCGATGACCCCCGGCTGCACCAAGCAGGCGTGCGACTTCCGCGACTCGCTCGCCTCGCTCCGGGCCGCCGGTCTCGAGGTGGTCGGCATCTCCCCGGACAAGCCGGAGAAGCTGGCGAAGTTCCGTGATCGGGACGCCATCACCTTCCCGCTGGTCGCCGACACCGACCGAGCGGTGCTCACCGCCTACGGCGCGTACGGCGAGAAGCAGTCCTACGGCCGGACGGTGACCGGGGTGATCCGGTCCACCTTCGTCATCGGCCCGGACGGGAAGATCGAGCGGGCGCTCTACAACGTCAAGGCCACCGGCCACGTCGCCAAGCTGCGTCGCGACCTCGGCCTCGACTGAGCGAACGGCCCCGGCTCCCGTTCGCCCCTCGTGCACCTGATGAACACCGACCCGGTGGCACAGACGTTGTTGGAGTCGCCGGTCGCGATGCGGCTGGGCTATGTGGGCCTGGACGGTCACCCGCGCACGGTGCCGGTCGCGTACCTGTGGAACGGCGAGGCGTTTCAGACTGCGACTTCGTGACCCGCTTCCCGCCGCCGGTCGAGATCAACGCCCCCGCTCACGACCCTTCCCACGGCGGGAGCGACAGCGCGCCGGTACCGGTCAACTGGCCCCGACGCGGCGCCGGACGACTCGCCTGCGGGGCAGTGCTAACACCAGGGACGCCGGACCCTCTAGACTCCTCGGTCAGGCGGGAGTGGTGGAAATGGCCAGACACGCAGGATTTAGGTTCCTGTGTCCGTGAGGACGTGGGGGTTCGAGTCCCCTCTCCCGCACCCTGTGCGGCTGTGGTGCGCGTCACGATCATGAGGTCGTCGGATGGCGGCGGGGTCAGGATGACGGCGTGAGCCTGCGTTTCGTCCTCGACCCCGACCTCACCGCCGAGCTGCGCGAACAGGTCGTCGCCCTGTGGGTGGACGTCACCAACGCCGGCGGCGCGGTCGGCTTCGTCGCGCCGGTCACCGGAGCCGACGTCCGCCCCGTCGCCGAGGCGACGTTCGCCGGCATCGTCGACGGCCCGGACCGGCTGCTCGTCGGGTACGACGACGCGCGCCCGGCGGCCGTTCTGGTCTTCGCCGACAACCGGTTCGCGCTGAAGGCGCACTGGTGCGTGCTGAAGCGGGTGATGGTGCACCCCGGCGCCCAGGGCCGGGGGTACGGGTCGGCGCTGATGCGGGAGGCGGAGTGGCTCGGCCGGAAGCTGGGTTGGGCGGCGCTGCACGTGACCGTCCGGGACGGGTTGGGGCTGGAGCAGTTCTACGCGCGGTTCGGGTACCGGGAGGTGGGTCGGTTGCCGGGCGCGCTGCGGGTCGCCCCGGGCGACGACCGGGACGAGATCCTCATGTGGCTCGACCTTCCGCCGGCAACCCCCGAGCCGTAGTCCCCGCGCCGGGCGAAACCGGGCCGTGGACAGCGGCCACGTGAACACCGGCCACGAGCCCGGCCGCCTGGGTCAGTGGCCGCCGCAGCGGCCCGCGGGCGCGTCGGCGGCGAGCGGCACGACGGCCGCGTCCACGGGCGTCGTCTCCGCCGACGGGGCTGCCGGCGACGAGCTCTGGGACGCCGCGCTGGGCGTCGGCGAGGCGCTGGGCCGGGGCGACGCGGAACGCTTGGGGGCGGTCGACCGAACACTCCCGGACGTCCCGCCGCCGTACATCCTGACGGTGCCGCGCTGGACCTGACCGGGGGCCATCCGGATGCCGCCGGCGGTGACCCGGTGGCCGTACCCGTCGGTGACCCGGATCGAGTACGGGCCGGGGCCGGCACCGGACTCGACCAGCCAGTAGTTGTAGTCCTGCCGGGCGGCGGTGCGCCACCCGCCCGAGTTGCCCTGCCGAACCTCGACCGCGCGCAGCGGGTTGCCGTGGTCGGCGACCAGCACGGCGAACCAGTACTGCGAGGAGCCCTCCTTGATCCGGAAAGTGAGCGGGCCGGGCAGCGGCGGGTCGACCACCGCCCGGTAGCTGACGGCGACGATCCCCTGCACCGGGTCGGCGATCCTCGCGAACGCCTCGCGGGACAGGTCCAGGTGCCCGGGCTCGCACTCGGGGCACTGGTCCACGACGAGGACGCGGACGCTGCCCTTCGGGCCGGTCACGTCGAGGTGGCCGCCGCAGGCCGCGCCGGCGGCGTACTCCGACGGGCCGAGCGCCACGTAGAGCCGGTTCGCCGGCGCGCTCGGGTAGGAGCAGTTGCCGCCGGCGCCCTTGGAGTCGTAGAAGGTCGCCTTGCCCTTGTGGACGGTCCCACCGGTCGGCGGCGCGGCGGCGATCGGGGCGGCGGCAACCGGCGGGGCCGCAGCGGGCGGGGCGGCGCAGGCGGGGGTCGCGCCCGCGCGCAGGGCGAGGGTCAGGCCAAGGACGCCCGCGAGTGCGGCCACCCCGACAGCGGCGAGCCAGCGGGACCGGCCGGGGCGCGGGGCGCGGCGGCGCCCGGGGCCGCCAGCGGCGTGGGAGGCGTCCGTGGGCGCGCTACCGTCGGTCACGCCGGTCATGCTGCCTAACCCATGTCGCCCGAGACAAGCCGGCTAAGCCAAAACTAAGACGCGGGCCGACCGGCCCGAACCGGGTGGCCGGTCAGGGCCCGGCATCCGCCACCGGCCCGGGGGGCGCCGCCGCCACGTGCAGCGGGTCGCCGACCCGCACCGCGCCCGGCCCCTCGGGGACGAGGTGGAGCCCGAACAGCAGCCTCCCGCCGATGTTGCGGTGCCGGCCGAGCGTGCGCAGTGGTTCCTTTCCGCGTACCCCGGTCTCCTGGTCGGTGGTGGTGACCACGCAGCGACCGCACGACCCGGCGGCGCGGAACCACGCGGAGCCGACCCGCAGCCGGCGGCCGGCCCAGCCGTCCTCGGCCCAGGCGGGCGCGCCGGAGACGACCAGGTTGGGACGGAACCGGCTGATCGGCACGGGAGGCCCGCCGGCTTCGGCGAGCCAGCCGTTGAGTGCGTCGAGGGAGGCGGCGTTGGCCAGTAGCAGCGGGTACTCGTCGGCGAAGCTGACCTGGTCGCCGGTGTCGTGGGCCCGGGCGGCGGGCGGCAGGTGCCGGGCGGGCCGGGCCAGGTGGACCAGGCGCACCGGGCGGCCGAGCAGCGTGCCGAGCCACCCGTCGGCGGCCGGGCCGGCGGGGAGCGCGGGCACCGGCAGCCGGTCGCGGAACACCCGCACGGGCAGCGGCTCGCCCCCGGCCGGCACGGCCACGTCGAGGTCGGCGCGGCCCTCGGCGCGCAGCAACAGGCCCCCGTCGCGGGGTACGGCCCGCAGCCCGACCAGCGCCGTGACCTCCCGCTGGGTGAGGCCCAGGCCATCGGGGTCGACCACCATCCAGCGCCGGTCGCCGGCCAGGCCCCACGGCTCGACCCGGGCGGCGTCGTGGTCGAGCCGGCGGCAACCCTTGACCGGGTAGGTATGCAGAGCCGCGAGCCTCACCACGCCGCGCCGATGCCGTCACCCGGATACCAGTGCCGGGCCGGGGTCTCCCGGTAGGCGAGGAACCGCCGGCCGGTGCGTTCGGCGTGCTCGGCGAGGACGTTGGTGGCGGTGACGTTGTCGGTGAGCAGCAGCGCGCCGGGGGCGAGCTTCGGCTCGACGGCGTCGAACTCGCGCTTCTCGTGGGCGCGGCTGTGGTCGCTGTCGTGCAGGAAGAGGTCGACGGGCCGGTCGAGGGCGCCGATCGAGGCGATGGAGTCGCCGATCACCAGGTCGACGACCCCGGACCAGGGGGTGGTGCGGGCCAGGTAGCCGGCCTCGGGGTTGATGTCCAGTGAGGTGACCCGGCCGGGGTGCCCCTCGGCGGCGTTACGCAGCAGGGCGGACGCCAGCACGCAGCTACCCAGCCCCTTGTCGACGCCGGTTTCCACCACGTGCGCCGGGCGGGTGGCGCGGACCATGGCGTACCAGCCGATCCGGCGGGCGTAGCGGACCTCGCGGTCGGCCAGGCCCCGGCGGGACGCCTCGGCGGTGGCCCGCTCGATGTGCCGGCGCAACTCCTCGTCGCCCTCGATCTCGGCGAACCAGCCACGGACGCGGGCCACCGGCACGTCGCAGACGACGCTGACGAACCAGGACAGGTGCTGCCGGCTCAGCTTCGTCAGCTCGTACGTGTAGTTGTGGTGTTCCCGCGAGGTGACCAGCCAGCGGGCGGAGGTGCGCAGCACCTTGACGTCGTGCCGGGCCACCCGGGCGAGCCGCTTGGGAAAGGCGGCGACCGGGGCGAGCCGGGTGCGGGCGATGGCCCGCCGCAGCTTGATTGCGTCCACGGAAGGGTTCTACCAGTTCCGGGCAAACAACGGGTGGCCAAGCTCACTTCCGCCCGGCCCCGGGCCGCCCGTTCGGGCCGGTGCGCGGCGCGGCGGATCGATAGCATCGCCGCCATGTCTCGTACCGATCAGGCCGCGCGACCGACCCAGGACGGCCCGGCCGGTCCGCCCGCCGGCCCGGCCACACCGGAGGGTGCCGGGTCGCGCCCGAAGCGCCGCCGGTGGGGGCGGATCGCGCTGGTCGTGTTGCTCGCGGTGGCGCTGCTGGTCGCGGGTGGCGCGGTCGCCGGCGGGCTGTGGCTGCGGTCGGTGGAGCGGGGCGTCGACCGGGTCGACGCGTTCGCCGAGGTGCCGGAGCAGGAGCGGCCGGCGGCGGTGGCCCGGGGCGCGGTGAACATCATGGTCCTGGGCAGCGACTCGCGGGACCCGGACGGGACCACGGGGTCACGGGCCGACACGATCATCGTGGCGCACCTGCCGAAGGACCGGTCGAGCGCCGAGCTGATCTCGATCCCCCGGGACACCTGGGTGCCGATCCCCCGGTCGGGCGACGGCCGGCACGGCGGCCGGGAGGCGAAGATCAACGCCGCGTACGCCTGGGGCGGGGTCCCGCTCATGGTGCGTACGGTGGAGCAGTTCACCGGCGTGCGCATCGACCACGTGGCGCTGATCGACTTCGCGGGGTTCCGGGAGATCATCGACGCCCTGGGCGGGGTCGAGATCACCTCGGAGAGGTCCTTCACCTCGATTCACCCCCCGTTCCGCACCTTCCGGCAGGGGCCGCAGCTGATGGACGGCGAGACGGCGCTGGACTACGCCCGGCAGCGCAAACAGTTCGCCGACGGCGACTTCGCCCGAATCCGGCACCAGCAACAGGTCATCAAGGCGATCCTCGACCGGGCCGCGTCCGGCGGCATCCTCGCCAGCCCCGGCCGACTCAACGCCTTCGTCCGGGCCACATCGGACTCGGTCTCGGTGGACCGGGGCATGTCCCTGCTGGACATGGCGACCCAGCTACGCGGCCTGCGCGGCGGCAACCTGTTCTTCTTCACCTCGCCCACCCGGGGCACGGGCACCGTCGGCAACGAGAGCGTGGTGTTCGCCGACGACCGCCGGGCGCGGACCCTCTACGACGCGGTCCGCCGGGACGCCGTCAAGGAGATCATCGCCGCCGGCTCGTGACCCGCCGGGCAGGCGCTGCGCCCCGGCGACGTCAACCGTCGGAGCGCCGGCGGGCCAGCAGCTCGTCGAGCAGCGCCGCGTGGGCCGGCTTCGGCCGGAAGTCGGCGTCGAAGAGGCAGGCGGCGCCGTAGCCGCGGTGGTAGCCGGGAATCCAGCTGCGGGCGTCGGTGAACCCCCACACGGTGACCGACACGCAGGCGGCCACGTCCAGGCAGGCGCGCAGCGTCTCCCGGTACAGCGCGGCCTGGCGGCGCAGCCCCTCCCCGGTCGCCGGGAGCCGCACCCGCACGTCCAGCTCTGTGACGGCGACGCGCACCCCCAGCGCGGCAAAGCGGCGCAGGTTGCCCCGGACGTCCCGGGGCGGTCGCTCGGCGTCCAGGTGCCCCTGGAAGCCCACCCCGTCGACCGGTACGCCGTCGGCGCGAAGCTGCCGCACCAGGCTCAGCAACGCGTCGGCCTTCCCGGTCCGCCCCTCGGTGCCGTACTCGTTGACGAACAGCTTGGCGTCGGGGTCGGCCTGCCGGGCCCAGCGGAACGCGTCGGCGATGTAGCCGGGGCCGAGCTTGCGCAGCCAGAGGGTGTCGCGCAGCGAGCCGTCCTCGTCGAGCACCTCGTTGACCACGTCCCAGGCCCACACCCGGCCCCGGTAGTGCGCGACGACGGCGGTCACGTGCCGGCGTAGCACCTCCCGGAGCTGCTCCGCCGGCCAGTCCGGGGACACCCAATCCGGCACGTCGTTGTGCCAGACCAGGGTGTGGCCGTACACCGCCTGGCCGTTGCGGCGGGCCAGGTCGACGATCTGGTCGCCGCCGGCCCAGGCGTACACGCCGGGTGAGGGTTCCAGGTTGCGCCATTTCATGGCGTTCTCGGCGGTGACCGCGTTGAACTCGGCGGCGAGGACCCCCGGGTAGGCGGGGTCGAGGTTCAGCCCCCGGGGGTCGACCGCCGTGCCGATCAGCGTCCCGGCGGGGGCGAGCCCGCGCAGCGTCCCGCGTGCCGACGGGGTGTAGGCCGGCGCGGCCCGGACGGCGTCGTCCGGGTCGCTGTCGCCGGCGGTGCCGAGGGCGGCCATGCCGGCTAGCAGAACCATGGCGACGACCAGCGCCGTCGCCACCAGCAGGCCGGCGGCGGTGAGCGGGCGCGGGCGGATCACCGCACCGACGGGGCCGGGCCGGCGGTGCGGGCCCAGGGTGCCGCCGTGAAGTTGCGCCGGGCACGCTCGGCGTAGATCGCGCGCGGCAGCTCCGGGACGTCCAGTTCGGTGAGCAGGACGGTCAGCGTCCGGGTCACCTCGGTCGGGTCGTCGGGGACCCGACCCATCCGCAGGGCCGGCGGCTGCCCGATCTCGTCGAGGAAGTCGTCGCACTTCTGCTGGTACGGCACGAGGGTGAACGGTACCCCCGCCAGGTACGCGAAGACGGCCCCGTGCAGCCGCATGTGCAGCCCGAGGTCGCAGCGCTTCATCTCGTCCCAGCAGGCCCGTACGCCGTCGCGGGCGGTGACCACCCGCACGTCGCAGTGCCCCGCGACCGCGGCCCGCAGCCGCTCGCTGACCCGCTCGTCGCCGTACACCGGGTGGGTGTTGAACACGAACACGGTGACGTCGACGGGCTCGGCGCGCACCAGCGCGCGCACCCCCTCGACCAGGGCGTCCTCGCGGCGGCGCACGTCGACATCGGCGGCCTCGTGGTCGACGCCGAGCAGGGTCACGCCGAGACGGGCCCGGCCGGTGGGGCGTGGCCGGCGCGGCGGGACCGGCTCGCCGAGCGCCTCGGGCAGCAGGCCGGCGAGGTCGCCGGCCGGCACCAGCACGCCCGGGTAGCCGGCCCGTTCGAGGATCTCGGCGGAGGCGATGTCGCGTACCCCGATGAAGGCGACCCGGCGCAGGACGCGCAGCAACCGGCGCTCGGAGGCGGCGGAGACGAACGGGCCGACGGAGACCCCGACGGCGGCCATCGGGTGCCCGGACACCCCGGAGAAGAGCGAGAAGACCTTCTTCTCGCTCAGCGGCCCCATCTCGCGGAACACGGAGCCGCCGCCGAAGACCAGCATGGTGGAGCGGCGCAGCAGGGCGGCCTTGTTGAGCACCCAACCGGCCCGGTCGGCGGTGCCGCGCGAGCGGTACCAGCGCGGGTCCATGCCGGTGCGCTCGGGCGGCAGGTCCACCATGGGCGGCGCCGCGAAGACGGGCTCCTCGGCTCCCCAGTAGACCCGGGTCGCCCAGTCCATGACGACACAGAATGCGTTGTCGCCGACGTTCTCCATACCGTAGTAGCCGACGACAAGGGGCCGGCGGGCCACCGGGGCCGGTGCGGAGCGCCCGGGTGCCGGTTCGCACGGCACGGCGGTCGGTTCAGGACGCACGGGGAGCCTCCCTGCTCAAGCGCCTGCGCAGGTCGCGCCAGGTGGGCAGCGGGGAGTCACCCACGACGCCCCGCCGGGCGGCGACCCAGAGCAGGCAGCAGAGTACCGCCTCCGCCAACACGGTCGCCCCGGCGGCACCGCGCACGCCCCAGGCCGGCACGGCCACCGCCAGGGCGACCAGCAGCACCAGGGCCCCCACGGTCTGGTACGCCACCTTACGGCGGAGCAGCCCGCCGCTGGTCAGCAGGGCGGCCACGGCGGCGCCGCCGAACCGGAACGGCACCGCCAGCGCCAGCACCGCCAGCACCGGCGCGGCCGCCCGGTACTCCGGGCCGAACAACAGCGGCAGGGCCACCAGGCCGCCGAGCGCCACCGCCGCCGCGACGACCGCGCCGAGCAGCACCATCCCGGCGCTGCCCCAGCGGTACGCCAGCAGCACCGCCTCGGCGTCCGAACCGGCCCAGCGGTGCAGCTTGCCCAGCAGGTACTGCTGATACACGACCCGGGGGACGAGGTACACGGCGATGAGCACGGACATCGGCACGGCGAGCAGGGCCGCCGCCGCGCCGCCGAGCAACTCGGCGGTGAGCACCGTGCCGAAATGGATGCCGAGCAGGTAGCAGACGTTGCCGAGCACGTACGGGGTGGTCGCCCCCACCAGGTGACCCAGCCGGGGACCGGCGTCGGAGGTGGCGGACGGCGCGGGGACGGGATGCCCCTCCAGCGGCATCGCGCCGCGCCGGAACTCGCGCGACACCAGCAGGCAGGCGGCGACGGTCGCCACGGCGACGACCGCGTACCCGGCCGCGACGGCGACGACGGAGAGCCCGGCCGCCCAGACCGCCAGGGTGACCAGCACCCGGCCCAGGTGGGGGGCCAGTTGGAGGGCGGACAGCCCCCGGTAGTCGCCCCGCAGCTGCCGCACGGAGCCGGCCAGCGCCAGCGCGGCCTGGGCCACCACGACGGTGGCGAGCAGGGCCCGCACCGCCGCCGCCGTGGTGTCGGGCAGCTCGGCGGCGCTCCAGGCCAGGACGCCGAGGAGCAGCACCGCGCAGGCGACGCCGGCCAGCCGCAGCGACGGCACCACCCAGCGGTACGCCCGCGCGCCCTCCTGCCCGAACACCTGCAACCACAGCTCGGACACGCCGAAGACGGCCACCGGCGCGGTCAGCGACACCACGGCCAGCACTGCGGTGAGCGAGCCGAAGTCGGCCCGGGAGAGCGTGCGGGCGAGCAGGACCTGGCTGCCGAAGGCGGCGACGGTTACGCCGGCCTGGCTCAGCCCCAGCAGACCGACCTGGGCCAGCATCGTGGCCGCCCGCCCGTGCCGGCGACCGGACCCGTGCTCCGGCTCTGCGCCGTGGCCCGGCCCTCCGCCGCGCCCGGAGTCAACGGCCGAGGCTGACAAGCCACTTGCCCGTCTCGCTCAGGGTGCGCAGCGCCTTGATGCCGAATGCCACCCCGGGCACCCGCGAGGGGCAGTACGTGTCGACCAGCCGGAACCAGAAGACCAGCCCGCCGAGCCGGCCCCGGGTGACGTTGCCGTCGTGCCGGCGGAACCGGACGACCGGGTGGGCCAGGCGCCGGGGGTGTACGCCGGCGCGCAGCGCCCGCAGCATCAGCTCCACGTCCTCGAAGAGCCGGAAGCTCTCGTCGTACCCGCCGATGCGCTCCAGCAACCGGCGGTCGATGGTGGTGCCCGAGTGTTTGAACGGCAGCCGGGGGCGGGTCAGCACGCCCAGCAGCATGGCCCGCGCCGAGGCGTACTCGGGCAGCCGGATGTGCCGGGAGCTGCCGCCGCGCACCTCGTGGTAGTCGACGTACACCCAGTCGCCGTCGGTGGCGACGAGCAGGTCGTGCAGCCGGGCCAGCGCGTCGGCGGAGAGCTCGTCGTCGGAGTCCAGCACGGTGATGTACCGGCCGGTCGCGGCGCGCAGCGCGACGTTGCGCGCCTGGGCGATGCCGCTGGGCGGCAGGCTGAGCACCCGGACCCGCCGGTCGGCGGACACGCCCGCCTCCGCCAGCACCCGGGTGACCGGGACGGCCGAGCCGTCGTCGACGACGACCAGTTCGAAGTCCCGGTGGTGGTTGGCGAGCACGCTGCGCACGGCGTCGACCAGCAGGACGGCCCGGTCGCGGACCACGATGCAGACCGAGAACGTCGGCACCACCGACGCGTCGTCGCGCGCCTGTGGGGCCCCGCCGCCGCTGCTTTCACCCTGGACGGACGCCGGCAGTGGATGCCTCATCGAGCCGTCCCTCCTCCCCCCGTTCGACGTCGGCCGTGACCGTGGCGCCGCCCGCCGACGTGACTGTCACGCCGGCCAACGACAGGATCACGAGCTGCCCGTAGAGGAACAGCCACATGAAGTACGGGTACGCCATCGGCTTCTGCGTGAGCCCGAAGAGCACGAAGACCGCGTAGAGCACGCCCAGCGCCCAGCGCTGCGCCGGCCCGGCGCACCTCCGCCGGACGACGACGTAGAGGCCGGCGACGACCCCGACGACCACGACCAGACCGACGGTCCCCCAGACGACCAGGACCCGCAGCAGGTCGTTGTGCATGTCCCAGGGCTCGTAGCCGAACCCGAAGAGCCAGACGTCCGGCGTGGACCGGCCGAGGATGCGGGCGACGTCGTTCCAGATGGCGCCACGGCCGTGCATGAACGTGTCGGAGCGCACGTCGAGCGATCCGACCTCGGTCAGCGCCACCCCGGCCCGTTCCCGGACGGCGTCGCCCGCGAGCGCGGCGGCGACTCCGCCGGCCGCGACCAGGCCGGCGGCCACCGCCAGGAGCCGCCACCGGCGGACGCGGCCGGGGCGCGGCGCGGCCCGCAGCGCGCCCAGCCGTCGCGCCTCGAAGGCGACCACGATCACGAGCAGGCAGAGGATGGTGAGCCGGTGCAGCGACACCACGCCGGTAGCCACGAAGAGGCCGACCAGCGCGTACCGGCGGGGCGGGGTCAGGCGCAGGCGGTCGCCGAGCACGTAGCAGAGGAAGACCGAGAACATCAGCAGCCGCCCGAGCGACATCGGGTGGTAGTAGCCCCCGGACGCCCGGCCGATCTTCTGGCCGGGCAGCTCGAAGTAGAACGAGTACGGCACGACACCGGCGACCTGGAGCCAGGCCAGCGCGCAGTGGACGACCGCGCCGGCCAGCACGACGGCGGCCACCATGGCCAGGCGACGGGCGGGGAACCGGTCCGGGCGGGTCAGCATCATCCCGATCAGCGCCACCGGCGCGAAGCTGACCAGCAGGCGAACCGCCTCGGCGGGGATCGCCGTGGCGGGGTCGAGGTGCGGGCCGTAGATGGAGTAACGGCGGATGTCGAACAGGGCCAGCAGATCGGCGCGTGGCCCGGCGACGAGGTAGCTGAACCCGGAGACGACCAACAGCAGGGCGAGGGCGAGCAGCATCGCCAGCACGGGGCGCGGCGGCAGCCGGCGGGTCGCGAGCACCGCCGCCGCGAGGGCCGCCACCATGCACCCCGCCCCGACGGCGCTGAGCAGGACGCCCAGGTCGACCCCGCCGCCCGCGTCCCGCTCGCCGATGTCGAGCAGGGGCTTGACCGCGATCAGCGCCAGCGCGGCGGTGGCGAAGTGGCCGGCGGCCCGGTCGAGCCGCCGCGGCAGGTCGCCCCCGGACAGGGCACCGGAGGCGATGAGCGGCGCGCGACTGTCCACCGTGTCCAACCGTCGGTTTTTGGGTGCAAAACACCAGGACGATACCAACGCCGGGGCGACCCCGCTGACCCCGCGCCGTCCGGCCGGGCCCCACGCGACGGCCCCGGGGCGACGCGCCCCCGCCTTGCCGCTACGGCGCGCGGTCCGGCAAGCTAGACA
>NZ_SMKJ01000017.1:0-41412 GCF_004348615.1 Micromonospora sp. KC207 | reverse complement strand
GCCCCGCCCTCCGGGCGACGAGCAGAGCGGCGGCCCGCAGCACCAGAACCCGCAGACTGGCCGCCGTGGCCACCTGCGGGTGATTCCCCCGAACCACTGACCGCCGGGGCCCACCGATCACCGCAGGCGGTCAGTGGCCCAGGAGGCGGTCAAACAGCGCGGCCCGCCGGGCCGGCCGGCCCGTGCGCAGCTCCGCTCCGCCCGGTCGGAGGAGAGCATGACCCGCAGGCCCGCGTTGACGGCCAGCCAGCGCAGCGGCTCCGGCTCCCAGCGCGCGTCCCCGCCCAGGGGCGGGCGGGGCGCCAACGACTCGCCCACCGTGGACAGCCAGTACGACAGCTCCTGGTAGCGCATGCGGCGGCCCGGGTTCGCGTCGGCTCGGCCTACAGCCGCGCCCACGCCTCGGTGAGCACCGCGCGCAGGATCTGCTCCATCTCGTCGAACTGCTGCTGCTCGGCGATCAGCGGCGGGGCGAGCTGCACGACGGGGTCGCCCCGGTCGTCGGCCCGGCAGTACAGCCCGGCGGAGAACAGCGCGGTGGAGAGGAACCCGCGCAGCAGCCGCTCCGACTCGGCCCCGTCGAACGTCGCCCGGGTCGCCTTGTCCTTCACCAGCTCGATGCCGTAGAAGTACCCGTCGCCGCGCACGTCGCCGACGATCGGCAGGTCGTGCAGCTTCTCCAGGGTGGCGCGGAAGGCGTCCTCGTTGGCCCGGACGTGCCCGATCAGGTCCTCCCGGGCGAACACCTCCAGGTTGGCCAGCGCCACGGCGCAGGAGACCGGATGACCGCCGAAGGTCACCCCGTGGGCGAACATGCCGGTCTCGGTGAGGAACGGCTCCATCAGCCGGTCGCTGGCGATCATCGCGCCGAGCGGGGCGTACCCGGAGGTGATGCCCTTCGCGGTGGTGATGATGTCCGGGCGGTAGCCGTACCGGACGGCGCCGAAGTACTCGCCGAGCCGGCCCCACGAGCAGATCACCTCGTCGGAGACGAGCAGCACGTCGTACGCGTCGCAGATCTCGCGGACCCGCTCGATGTACCCGGGCGGCGGCGGGAAGCAGCCGCCGGAATTCTGCACCGGCTCCAGGAAGACCGCCGCGACGGTGTCCGGCCCCTCCCGCTCGATTGCCCGTCGGATCTCCTCGGCCGCCCACCGGCCGAACGCCTCGGGCGAGTCGCCGTGCTCCGGGGCCCGGTAGTAGTTGGTGTTCGGCACCTTCACCGCCCCGGGCACCAGCGGCTCGAAGTCGGTCTTGATGCCGGGCAGCCCGGTGATCGACAGCGCGCCCATCGACGTGCCGTGGTACGCGAGGTGCCGGCTGACGACCTTGTGCTTGTTGGGCTTGCCGGTCCGCTTGAAGTACGCCCGGGCCAGCTTCCACGCCGCCTCGACGGCCTCGGAACCGCCGGTGGTGAAGAAGACCCGGTTCAGGTCGGCGGGGGCCAACGAGGCGATCTTCTCAGCCAGCTCCACGGCCTTCGGGTGGGCGTACGACCACAGCGGGAAGTAAGCCAGCTCGCCGGCCTGCTTCGCGGCGGCCTCGGCCAGCTCGGTGCGCCCGTGGCCCGCGTTGACGACGAAGAGCCCGGCCAGCCCGTCCAGGTAGCGCCGGCCCCGCGAGTCCCACACGTACGCGCCCTCGCCGCGCACGATCGTCGGCACCTCGCCGGCCGAGTAGCTGGCCATCCGGGTGAAGTGCATCCAGAGGTGGTCGGTGGCGTTGGCCATGTCAGCCCCATCGGTTCTCGGGCCGGTCAGGGGTGACACCGGCCGCTCTGCCCACGGTTATCCCACAGCCGAAGGCCGAAAGGCAAGTGGTATCGGTGGCCCTGCGCTCCAGGCGCAACGGAATCAGCGAGGCTGTGGTGGCTCTGGCAACGGAATCCGCATTACGAGAAACGGTCAGGGTTGGCCTCCCGTGGCCCACTCGGGCGAGTCCCGCGCAGGAGGCGAGGTCGAGTGACACCCCTTTGGAGCTGCCCCGTTCGTGCTACCGGGCAGGTGCTCGCGCGGGGCGCGTAGCACCGGCAGGCTCGGCCGTGTCCACCCCGCCCCGCGGTCCTGCTGGCTCGTTGAGGCGGCGGTGCCGTCGGCCCGCTACGGGGTGCGTGCGGTCCTGCCGGCTCGTTGAGGCGGCGGTGGCTGCGCGTCCGTCTGACGGTGGTGCCGCGGGTTCGTTTGGTTGCGGTAGCACAGACGGGGCAGCTCCAAAGGGCGCCCAACGGAGCCTTCCGCCCGGCCCGGTGGCGCGCGTTCGGGCCGGATGCGCGGGCAAACTCAGGCCGTGCCCCAGCTATAGGTCTGCTTGCGCAGCTTGAGGTAGACGAACGCCTCGGTGGCGAGCACCCCGTCGACGGCGCGCAGCCGTTGCAGGATCTCCAGCAGGTGGGCGTCGTTGCGGCACACCACCTCGGCGAGCAGGTCGAACGACCCGGCGGTGATCACCACGTAGTCGACCTCCTCGAACTCGGCGAGCCGGTCGGCCACCGTCTCCAGGTCGCCGTCGGTGCGCAGGCCGATCATGGCCTGCCGGGGGAAGCCGAGCTGGAGCGGGTCGGTGACCGCGACGATCTGCATGACCCCGGCGTCGAGCAGCCGCTGCACCCGCTGGCGCACCGCCGCCTCGGACAGCCCGACCGCCTTGCCGATCGTCGCGTACGGCCGACGGCCGTCCTCCTGGAGCTGCTCGATGATCTGCTTGGCGACGTCGTCCAACAGAACGTGACTGGCTCCTTCGCGCACGGCGACGCGTCGACCCCCGCTGCCGCTCTCCTGCTGCCGGATGGCCATCGTCAGCTCCCCCATGTCCGGTTCTTCTCCGGGATCGTAATGCCCTGGCGCAGTCTGGCGTAATTCGTGGTGCATTGCTATGCCGGCAACGGAATCCCTTGTGAGGCAGGTCAGCGCATGTCAGGATCAGTCGTCCATCGCCTGAAGACCCTCCCGACGTCGGGCCTCCCCCGTCCCGCCCGCCGACGATGACCCTCTAGGAGTCGTCACATGCGAACTCCCCTCCGGCCCCTCACCCGGCGTGGCCTGCTCACCGGCACCCTCGGCTCGGCCGCGATGCTCGCCACGGCAGGCGCGCTCGCCGGCTGCGGCACCAAGGGCGCCGTGCAGACCGAGGCTGGCTGCGTCAGCGAAGACCTCTCCGGCACGGAGAAGAAGCTGGCGTTCTCCAATTGGCCGCAGTACATGGACGTCGACGAGTCCGACGAATCTAAGCGTCCCAGCCTGGATGCGTTCGTCGCCTCCAGCGGCATCCAGGTCACCTACACCGAGGACATCAACGACAACAACGAGTTCTTCGGCAAGGTGCAGAACCAGCTCGCCGCCTGTCAGGGCACCGGGCGGGACATCATCGTGCTCACCGACTGGATGGCCGCCCGGATGATCCGGCTCGGCTGGATCCAGAAGCTCGACCCGGCGAAGATCCCCAACGTGAGGTCGAACCTGCTGCCGTCGCTGCTCAACCGCTCGTTCGACCCGGACAACCGGATCGCCGTCCCGTGGCAGTCCGGGTTGGCCGGCCTCGCCTACAACGGTTCGGTCGCCAAGGAGATCCGCACCGTCGACGAGCTGTTGACCCGGCCCGACCTCAAGGGCAAGGTCACCGCGTTGTCCGAGATGCGCGACACGATGGGCCTGCTGATGCAGTCCAACGGGCACGACCCGGCGAACTTCACCGCCGCCCAGTTCGACGACGCGCTCAACAAGCTCAAGAGGGCCGTCGACTCCGGGCAGATCCGCAAGTTCACCGGCAACGACTACGCCCCCGACCTCGCCAAGGGCGACATCGCGGCGTGCGTCGGCTGGTCCGGCGACGTCATCCAGCTCTCCGGGGAGAACGACAAAATCAAGTTCGTCGCGCCCGACTCCGGCGTGATGCTCTTCAGCGACAACATGATGGTGCCCAACAAGGCCACCCACAAGGCGAACGCCGAAGAGCTGATCAACTACTACTACCAGCCGGCCGTCGCCGCGAAGCTCGCCGCGTACGTCAACTACATCTGCCCCGTCCAGGGCGCGAAGGCCGAGATGGAGAAGATCGACCCGGAGTTGGCCTCCAACCCGCTGATCTTCCCCGACGAGGCCCTGCTGTCGAAGTCCAAGGTGTTCATGGCCCTGGACGAGAAACAGGAGAAGGAGTACGAGGGCAAGTTCCAGCAGGTCATCGGGGCGTGACGGGATGAGCGCGAAGACGACGGGACACGACACCCCGGCCGGCGACCTGCGGCTGGTCAACCTGACCAAGAGGTTCGGCATCTTCACCGCGGTCGACGACCTCGGCCTAACCATTCCGCAGGGCTCCTTCTTCGCCCTGCTCGGCGCGTCCGGCTGCGGCAAGACCACGACCCTGCGCATGATCGCCGGCCTGGAGCAGCCGACGAGCGGGCAGGTGCTCCTCGGCGACCGGGACATCGCCCGGCTGCGCCCGTACAAGCGGCCGGTCAACACCGTGTTCCAGAGCTACGCGCTCTTCCCGCACCTCAACATCTTCGACAACGTCGCGTTCGGGCTGCGGCGGCGCGGCATCCGCTCGGTCGACGACGAGGTCATGCGGATGCTCGCCCTGGTGCAGCTCGACGACTTCGGCCACCGCCGCCCCGCCCAGCTCTCCGGCGGGCAGCAGCAGCGGGTCGCCCTCGCGCGGGCGCTGATCAACCGGCCGCAGGTGTTGCTGCTCGACGAGCCGCTCGGCGCGCTCGACCTGAAGCTGCGCCGGCAGATGCAGATCGAACTCAAGCGCATCCAGACCGAGGTCGGCATCACCTTCGTGCACGTCACCCACGACCAGGAGGAGGCCATGACCATGGCCGACACGGTCGCGGTGATGAACGCCGGGAAGATCGAGCAGCTCGGCGCACCCGGCGACATCTACGAGTACCCGGCCACCGCTTTCGTGGCGAACTTCCTCGGCCAGTCCAACCTGCTCGCCGCCGAGGCCGCCGGACCCGCCGGGTCCGAGGTGCCGGTCACCGCCCATGGCGCGCGCTACTCCGTGCCCGCCGTCCGCGCCCGCGTCGCCACCGGCCCGGTCTACCTCGGGGTACGCCCCGAGAAGCTGCACCTGGTCGACGCCGCCGACCGGGTGCCCGCCGGCCACCAGTACGTGACCGGCACGGTCACCGACGCCTCGTACGTGGGGGTCAGCACCCAGTACCTCGTGCGCACCGGATGGGGCAGCGAACTGTCCGCGTTCGCGGCCAACAGCGGCCTCGGCGGCGGGGTACCCGTCGGCGCATCCGTGGTGGCGCACTGGGACCCCCGGCACGCGTTCCTGCTACCCCGCCAGCCCGGCGCGGACGACAGCACCGCCGGCCTGCTCGACGAGCCGGTGGGTGTGTCCTCGTGACCGCGCTGGCCCACGTGCCCACGCCGACGGGGCAATCGGCGACGCCCCCGCCGCCGCCCCGGGGTGGGCGGCGCCGGCTGCTGCCGTACCTGCTGCTCCTGCCCGGCGCGGCCTGGCTGCTGCTGTTCTTCGCCGTGCCGCTGTTCCAGCTCGCCGCCGCGAGCCTCTACGACCCCAGCGGCTCGCTCTCCAACGGGTACGCGCTGACCTGGGCCTTCGGCAACTACCCCGACGCGTTGCAGGCGTACTGGCCGCAGTTCGGCCGGTCGTTCCTCTACGCCGGGATCGCCCTGGTGCTGGCCCTGCTGATGGGTTACCCGCTGGCGTACGCGATCGCGCAGAAGGCCGGCCGGTGGAAGGGCCTGCTGCTGGTCTGCGTCGTCGCCCCGATGTTCACCAGCTTCCTGGTGCGCACCCTGGCCTGGAAGACGATCCTGTCCGACAACGGCTGGTTGGTCGGGCTGCTGCGCGACGTGCACCTGCTCGGCCCCGACGGCCGGCTGCTCGCCACCCCCGTCGCGGTGGTCCTCGGGCTGACGTACAACTTCCTGCCCTTCCTGGTGCTGCCGCTGTACGCGAGCCTGGAGCGGCTCGACTACCGCCTGCTGGAGGCGGCCGGCGACCTGTACGCGAGCCCGGTGCAGACGTTCCGCCGGGTCACCCTGCCGCTGTCGATGCCCGGCCTGATCGCCGGCACGCTGCTGTTCTTCATCCCGGCCACCGGCGACTACATCAACGCCGAACTGCTCGGCACCCCGAACGAGTACATGGTCGGCAACGTCATCGACTCGGCGTTCCTGGTCCGGCTGGACTACCCGCAGGGGGCGGCCCTGTCGTTCCTGCTGATGGCGGCGATCCTCGCGGTGGTCTTCGTCTACCTGCGCCGGGCCGGCACGGAGGAGGTGCTGTGAGGCTTACCCGCTGGCTCGCCGACCACTGGGTGACGGGCGTCGCCCTGCTCGTCCTCGGCTACCTGTCGCTGCCCATCGCCGTGGTCGCCGCATTGTCGTTCAACCGCCCGTCGAGCCGCCTGTCGTACGACTTCAACGAGTTCACCCTCGACAACTGGCGGCGGCCCTGCGCCACCTCCGACATGTGCGAAGCGGTGGTCCGCAGCGTGCAGATCGGTTTCGTCGCCACCGTCGTCGCCACCGTGCTCGGCACGCTGATGGCGTTCGCGCTGGTCCGGCACCGGTTCACCGGCCGGTCCGGGATCAACCTGCTGATCTTCCTGCCGATGGCCACCCCCGAGCTGGTCATGGGCACCTCGCTGCTGGCCCTGTTCGTCTCCGCCGGGGTGCCGCAGGGCTTCTGGACCGTCGTCATCGCGCACGTCATGTTCTGCGTGTCGTTCGTGGTGGTCACGGTCAAGGCCCGGCTCGCCGGGATGGACCGCCGGCTGGAGGAGGCCGCCGCCGACCTGTACGCCAGCCCGTGGCAGGCGTTCCGCCTGGTCACCCTGCCGCTGGTGCTCCCCGGCATCGTGGCCGCCGCGCTGCTGGCGTTCTCGCTGAGCTTCGACGACTTCATCATCACCAACTTCAACGCCGGCACTACCATCACGTTCCCGATGTACGTCTGGGGCGCCGCCCAGCGGGGCATCCCGCCGCAGGTCAACGTCATCGGCACGGCGATGTTCGCCATCGCGCTGCTGCTCGTCGGCCTCAGCTCGCTGCGCGGCCGGCGGACCCGCCGCGTCGGCCTACCGGCTGCCCCGGCGACCGGCCGACGGGCGAAGAGCCCGTCATGATCCTCCCGCATACCGGCCGGGCGCTCGCCGACGCGGCGCCCGTACCGTACTGGCTCGACCGGCCCGAACGCCCCGACCCGCTGCCCCCGCTGACCGGCGCGCACAGCTCCGACCTGCTGGTCGTCGGCGGCGGGTACGGCGGGCTCTGGGCCGCCCTGCTGGCCAAGCAGGCCGACCCGAGCGCGGACGTGCTGCTCGTCGACGCCGGCACCTGCGGCTGGGCGGCTTCGGGGCGCAACGGCGGGTTCTGCTCCGCCTCGCTCACCCACGGCCTGGCCAACGGCATCGCCCGGTTCCCCGGTGAGGTCGCCGAGCTGGAACGCCTCGGCCGGGAGAACCTGGCCGCCATCGCCGCCACCGTCGACGCGTACGGCATCGACTGCGACTTCGAACGCACCGGCGAGCTGGCCGTGGCCGTGCGCCCGTACCAGCTCGCCGGGCTCGCCGAGGACACGGAGCTGGCTCGCCGGTACGGCCACGACGTGCGGCTGCTCGACCGCGACGAGGTGCGCGCCGAGGTCGACTCGCCGACGTACCTCGGTGGGATGTGGGACCGTGACCGGGTGGCCATGCTCGACCCGGCGAAGCTCGCCTGGGGCCTGCGCCGCGCCTGCCTCGACCTGGGCGTACGCGTCCACGAGCACACCCGGGTCACCGGCCTGCGCGGCGACGCCGCCGCCCTGGCCGCCACCACGGCCGGCGGCGTCGAGCGGGCCCCCGGCGTAGTCCGCGCCCGGCGGGTCGCCCTGGCCACCAACGCGTTCCCGCCGCTGCTGCGCCGGCTGCGCGCCTGGGTCGTGCCCATCTACGACTACGCGCTGATGACCGAGCCGCTGACCGGGGCCCAGCGGGACGCGATCGGCTGGCGCAACCGGCAGGGCCTCGCCGACACCGGCAACCAGTTCCACTACTACCGGATCACCGGCGACGGGCGGATCCTGTTCGGCGGCTACGACGCCGTCTACCACCACGGCAACCGGGTCGCCCCCGAGCTGGAGCAGCGACCGGCAACGTTCACCGCCCTCGCCGAGCACTTCGTCGCCACCTTCCCGCAGCTCGCCGACGTCCGGTTCAGCCACCGCTGGGGTGGCGTCATCGACACCTGCACCCGGTTCTGCCCGTTCTTCGGCACCGCCTACGGCGGCCGGCTCGCCTACGCCGCCGGGTACACCGGCCTCGGCGTCGGGGCCACCCGGTTCGGCGCGCGGGTGATGCTCGACCTGCTGGCCGGCGCAGACACCCCGCTGACCCGGCTCGACCTCGTCCGGGGCCGGCCGCTGCCGTTCCCGCCGGAGCCCGTCCGGGCCGCCGGCATCCACCTCACCCGCTGGTCGCTGGCCCGCGCCGACGCACGCGACGGCCGGCGCGGCCTGTGGCTCCGTACGCTCGATCGTCTTGGTTTGGGGTTCGATTCCTGATGCGTATCCTGCTGGTCGGCGCCGGCGGGGTCGGCTCCGCCGCCGTCGCCATCGCCGCCCGACGAACATTCTTCGACACCATGGTCGTCGCCGACGCCGACGCCGCCCGCGCCGCGCGGGCCGTCGCCGGGCGCGACGACCGGTTCGTCGCCGCGACCGTCGACGCCTCCTGCTCCGACGCCGTCGCCGCGCTGTGCCGCGAGCACCGGATCACCCACGTGCTCAACGCCGTCGACCCGCGCTTCGTCATGCCGATCTTCGACGGCGCGTACGCGGCCGGCAGCGACTACCTCGACATGGCCATGTCCCTGTCCCACCCGCACCCGAAGCGCCCCTACGCCGAGACCGGCGTGAAGCTCGGCGACGAGCAGTTCGCCGTCGCCGAGCGGTGGGCGTCCGCCGGCCGGCTCGCCCTGTGCGGCATCGGCGTCGAACCCGGCCTGTCCGACGTCTTCGCCCGCTACGCCGCCGACGAGCTGTTCGCCGAGATCGACGAGATCGGGGTACGCGACGGCGCGAACCTGACCGTCGAGGGCTACGACTTCGCCCCGTCGTTCTCCATCTGGACCACGATCGAGGAGTGCCTCAACCCGCCCGTGATCTGGGAACGGGACCGGGGCTGGTTCACCACCGAGCCGTTCAGCGAGCCAGAGGTGTTCCACTTCCCGGAGGGCATCGGCCCCATCGAGTGCGTCAACGTCGAGCACGAGGAGGTGCTGCTCATCCCGCGCTGGGTCGACGCGCGGCGGGTCACCTTCAAGTACGGCCTCGGCGAGGAGTTCATCGACGTCCTGCGTACCCTGCACAAGCTCGGCCTGGACTCCACCGAGCCGGTCACCGTGCGGGGCGTGCGGATGTCCCCGCGCGACGTGGTCGCCGCCGCCCTGCCCGACCCGGCCACCCTCGGCGACCGGATGCGGGGCAAGACCTGTGCCGGCACCTGGGTCAAGGGCGTGGCGAAGTCGGGCGGGCCCCGCGAGGTCTACCTGTACCACATCGTCGACAACGCGTGGTCCATGGCCGAGTATGGCCACCAGGCCGTCGTCTGGCAGACCGCCGTCAACCCGATCGTCGCCCTGGAACTGCTCGCCAGCGGAGCGTGGTCCGGTACCGGCGTGATCGGCCCCGAGGCGCTGCCCCCGCGCCCGTTCCTCGACCTGCTCACCGGCTACGGCTCGCCGTGGGGCATGGAGGAACGGTGACCGGCGCCGGCGGACGGGCGCAGCGGGTGGCCGGCCTTCCCCGATCGGCGCGGCGGTGACCCGCTACGGGCCGATGTTCGGCCCCGACGTCACCTTCCTCGGCGTCGACCGCTGCGCGCTGGACGACCCGGCCTCGTACGCCGACGCGGACGTCGTCATCGTCGGCGCCCCGTTCGACGGTGGCACCTCGCACCGGCCGGGCACCCGGTTCGGCCCGTCCGCCATCCGGCAGGCCTGCTACCTGCCGCACGACGGCTCCCGCCCGTCCCTGGCCCTGCGCGTCGACGCGCTGCGCGACCTGCGGGTGTACGACGCGGGCGACGTCGAGATGTTCTCCGGCGACATCGAACGCTCCCTGTCGTCCCTGGAGGCCGCCGTTTTCGCGGTGGCGCGGTCAGGGGCGATCCCGGTCGTCCTCGGCGGCGACCACTCCATCGCCCTGCCCGACGCCACCGGCGTGGCCCGTCACCACGGGCTCGGCCGGGTGTCCCTGGTGCACTTCGACGCCCACGCCGACACCGGGGACGTCGAGTTCGGCTCCCTGCACGGCCACGGCCAGCCGATGCGCCGACTCATCGAGTCCGGGGCGGTACGCGGCGACCGGTTCCTGCAGATCGGCCTGCGCGGCTACTGGCCCGGCCCCGACGTGCTTCAGTGGATGGCCGCGCAGCGGATGCGCTCGTACGAGATGACGGAGCTGGTCGCCCGCGGCCTGGACACCTGCCTGTCCGAGGCGTTCGACATCGCCGTCGACGAGTGCGAGGGCGTATTCCTCTCCGTCGACGTGGACGTCGTCGACCCCGGCATGGCCCCCGGCACCGGCACCCCCGAACCGGGCGGGCTGACCTCCCGGCAACTCCTCGACGCCGTCCGCCGCTGCTGCTACGAGCTGCCCGTCGTCGGCGTGGACGTGGTCGAGGTCGCCCCGCCGTACGACCACGCGGACATCACCGCGTACCTGGGCAGCCGGGTGGTGCTGGAGGCGCTGTCGGCGATCGCCCGCCGCCGCCGCGACGCCGACGGCGGCCCGCCGTGGGACCCCACGCAACCCTTGCTGCACGGCCGCTGACGGGACGGAAGGCCCGCCCCCGTGCATCGACGCACCGGGGCGATCCGACCAACCGTCGCCCGCAGCACCGGCTCAGTCGAAAACGGCGTCGATGATGTCCAGGCCCCGGGCCAGCTCCGCGTCGGAGATGACCAGCGGGGGCAGGAAGCGCAGCACGTTGCCGTACGTGCCGCAGGTCAGGGTGAGCAGGCCGGCGGCGTGGCAGGCCGCCGACACCGCCGCCGCGGCGGCCGGGTCCGGGGCCAGGGAGCCCGGCTGCACCAGCTCCACGGCGAGCATCGCGCCCCGGCCGCGTACCTCGGCGACCCGGGGGTCGCGGGCGGCGATCGCGTGTAGCCGGTCGGTCATCGTCGCGCCGATCCGGCGGGCGGCGGCGGCCAGCTCCAGCTCGTGCATGGTCTCGATCGCGGCGAGCGCCGCCGCGCAGGCGATCGGGTTGCCGCCGTACGTGCCACCGAGGCCGCCCACGTGCACCGCGTCCATCAGCTCGGCCCGGCCCGTCACGGCCGCCAGCGGCAGGCCGCCCGCGATCCCCTTGGCCAGGGTCACCAGGTCCGGCACGACGCCCTCGTGCTCGCAGGCGAACCAGTCCCCGGTGCGGCAGAACCCCGTCTGGATCTCGTCGGCGACGAAGACCGCCCCGGCGGCCGTCGCCCACTCGCGCAGCGCCGGCAGGAACCCCTGCGCCGGTACGACGAAACCGCCCTCGCCCTGGATCGGCTCGATCAGCAGCGCGGCCACGTTGTCCGCACCGACCTGCTTCTCCACCGTCTCGATCGCCCGCGCCGCCGCCTCGGCACCGGACAGGCCCCCATCCCGCAGCGGGTACGACATCGGCACCCGGTACACCTCGCCGGCGAACGGCCCGAACCGGTGCTTGTACGGCATGTTCTTCGCCGTCAGCGCCATCGTGAGGTTGGTCCGCCCGTGGTACGCGTGGTCGAACGCCACCACCGCCGGCCGCCCCGTGGCGTGCCGGGCGATCTTCACGGCGTTCTCCACCGCCTCCGCGCCCGAGTTGAACAGCGCCGAGCGCTTCTCGAAGCCGCCCGGGGTCAGCGCGTTGAGCTGCTCGCACACCGCCACGTACGACTCGTACGGCGCGACCATGAAGCAGGTGTGGGTGAACCGCTCGACCTGCGCCCGCACCGCCTCCACCACACGCGGGGCGGAGTTGCCGACGTTGGTGACCGCGATGCCGGCGGCGAAGTCGATCCACTCCCGCCCGTCGACGTCGGTGATCGTGCCGCCGCCCGCCCGGTCCACGTACGCGCCGATGACGCTGCCGACGCCCCGGGCCACGGCGACGCCCCGCCGCTTGTGCAGCTCCGCCGAACCCGGCACCGCGCCGCTGTTCGTTCGCGGCTGCGGGGCTCGCAGGACCGGCTCACTTTTCGCGCTCACCGGTCAGCCCTCGAAGTTGTGCATGACGTGCTTGATCCGGGTGTAGTCCTCCAGGCTGTAGACCGAGAGGTCCTTGCCGTGCCCGGAGTGCTTGAAGCCGCCGTGCGGCATCTCCGAGACGAACGGGATGTGGGTGTTCACCCAGACGCAGCCGAAGTCCAGCCGGCGGGTCATCCGCATCGCCCGGCCGTGGTCGCGCGTCCAGACCGACGCCGACAGGCCGTAGTCGACGCCGTTGGCCCAGCGCACCGCCTCGTCCTCGTCGGAGAAGCGCTGCACGGTGATGACCGGCCCGAACACCTCCTGCTGGATGACCTCGTCGGCCTGGCGCACACCGCTGACGACCGTGGGGGCGTAGAAGTAGCCTCGCGTCCCCTGTCGGGACCCCCCGGTCAGCACGCTCGCGTGGTCGGGCAGCCGGTCGACGAAGCCGCTGACCCGGGCGAGCTGGTTGGCGTTGTTCAGCGGCCCGTACAGCACGTCGGCGTCGTCCGGCGCGCCGGTCCGGGTGTTGCGGGCCTGCTCGGCCAGCGCCGCCACGAAGTCGTCGTGGATGCCCGGACCCGCCAGCACCCGGGTCGCCGCCGTGCAGTCCTGGCCGGCGTTGAAGTAGCCGCCCATCGCGATCGCCTCGGCCGCCGCCGCCACGTCCGCGTCGTCGAAGATCACCACCGGGGCCTTGCCGCCGAGCTCCAGGTGGGTCCGCTTCAGGTCCGGGGCTGCGGCGGAGGCGACCTCCATGCCCGCCCGGGTCGAGCCCGTGATCGACACGAGCTGCGGGGTCGGGTGCGACACGAGGGCACGACCGGTGTCCCGGTCGCCGCAGACCACGTTGAACACTCCCGGCGGGAAGAACTCGGCGGCGATCTCGGCCAGCAGCAGCGTCGACACCGGTGTGGTGTCCGACGGCTTGAGCACCACCGTGTTGCCCGCGGCGAGTGCGGGGGCGATCTTCCACACCGCCATCATCAGCGGGTAGTTCCACGGGGTGATCTGGGCGCACACGCCGATCGGCTCCCGCCGTACGTACGAGGTGTGGCCCGCCAGGTACTCCCCGGCCGACCGGCCCTCCAGCAGCCGGGCCGCCCCCGCGAAGAAGCGGAACTGGTCCACCGCCGGAGGCAGCTCCTCGGAGGCGGTGAGCTGGCGCGGCTTGCCCGTGTTGCGCACCTCGGCGTCGACCAGCTCGGCCGCCCGCGCCTCCACCGCGTCGGCGAGCTTCAGCAGCGCCCGCTGCCGCTCGCCCGGGGTGGTGTCCCGCCACGTCTCGAACGCGGCGGAGGCCGCCCGCATGGCCGCGTCCACGTCCGCCGGGCCGGAGGCCGGCGCCTGGGCGAAGACCTCACCGGTGCACGGGTCGACCAGGTCGGTGTACCCGCCGTCGGAAGGATCGACGTACTCGCCGTTGACGAAGTTGCGCAACTGCTGCTGGTCGCTCATCAGGTGTCTCCGAGGGATTGCCGGGGGTGCGGACAGCGGAGGTGATCGGAATCTGACTGCCATCTTCGCTACTGAATTCGCGGCAGACAAGGGCTTGAGCGACTGTTTCCGTGCAGGCCGCAGGTCGTCTACGCTGCCGAGGTGTGGAGCCGAGAGCCTTCTTCGTCGCCGGCCGCCCCGCACACGGCGAGGGCGAGCTGACCGTCACCCACCCGTACGACGGTCGGGCGGTGGGGCGTACCACGCTCGCCACGCCCGACCAGGTCGAGGCCGCCGTCGCCGCGGCGGCCCGGGTGGCCGCGCAGGCCGCGGCCCTGCCCGCGCACGCCCGCGCGGCGGCCCTGGACCACGTCTCCCGGCGGCTCGCCGAGCGCGCGGCGGAGGTGGCCGACCTGATCACCGCCGAGAACGGCAAGCCGGTCAAGTGGGCGAAGGCTGAGGTCGGGCGGGCGGTGTCGACGTTCCGCTGGGCGGCCGAGGAGGCCCGGCGCTTCTCCGGCGAGCTGCAACGCCTCGACACCGATCCGGCCGCCACCGGGCGGATCGCGCTGGTCCGCCGGGCGCCGAAGGGGCCCGTGCTGGGGATCGCGCCGTTCAACTTCCCGCTCAACCTGGTCGCGCACAAGGTCGCCCCGGCCGTCGCCGTCGGCGCGCCGATCATCGTGAAGCCGGCCCCCGCCACCCCGCTGTCGGCGCTGCTGCTCGGCGAGATCCTCGCCGAGACCGAGTTGCCCGAAGGCATGTTCTCGGTGCTGCCGCTGCCCAACGAGCGCGCCGCCGAACTGGTCGCCGACGCCAGGCTGCCGGTGGTGTCGTTCACCGGCTCCGGGCCGGTCGGCGCGGCCATCCGCCGGTCCGTGCCCGACAAGCACGTCACCCTGGAACTGGGCGGCAACGCGGCGGCGGTGATCTGCGAGGACTGGAACACCGACGAGGACCTCACCTTCGCCGCGCACCGGATCGCCACCTTCGCCAACTACCAGGCCGGGCAGTCGTGCATCGCCGTGCAGCGGGTGTACGTGCACGAATGGCTCTACGACGCCTTCCTGCCGAGGCTGGTCGCCGCGGTGAAGGCGCTGCGCACCGGCGACCCGGCGGATCCGCTGACCGACGTCGGCCCCCTGGTGTCGGTCGAGGCCGCGCAGCGGGTCGAGGCGTGGGTCGACGAGGCGGTGGTGGCCGGGGCGACGATCGAGGTGGGCGGGCGGCGCGACGGCGCCACCTACCCGCCGACCGTGCTGTCCGGCGTGCCCGCCGATGCCAAGGTGTACGCCGAGGAGGTGTTCGGGCCGGTGCTCGTGGTCGCCCGGGTCGAGAGCGACCCCGCCGCGTTCGCCGCCGTCAACGACTCCGCGTACGGGTTGCAGGCCGGCGTCTTCACCCACCGGCTCGACGTCGCCTTCGCCGCCCACCGGGCCCTCGACGTCGGCGGGGTGATCGTCGGCGACGTGCCGTCGTACCGGGCCGACCAGATGCCGTACGGGGGCGTGAAGGGCAGCGGAGTGGGGCGGGAGGGCCTGCGCAGCGCCATGGACGACTACACCGACCAGAGGGTCCTGGTCCTCACCGGCGTGCGGCTGTAGCGAGTCGAGGGCGGCGTCACCAGGTGCCGTCGTCGCGGACGCGGGAGGGGGCCCGGCCGAGCAGCAGGGTGGTCAGCGCGGCGTCGACGTCGTCGCCGAGGAACCACTCGCCGGCCTGGTCCAGCGCGAAGACCCGACCTCGCTCGTCCACGGCGAGGATGCTCTCCTGGTTCTCCGTCCCGATCGGGAACAGCCGTACGCCGAGCACGGCGGCGAAGTCCGCGAGCGTGTCGGCGTTGTGGGCCACCAGGTGCGGGGTGATGTCGAACCGCGAGATCCACACCTGCTCGCCCGGGCCGCACCGGGCTCCGATCAGGCCGGGGAACCGGGTGATCGCCTCCACCGCCGCGGGGAACGCCACGTGGGAGTGACTGGCCCCGACGACGGCCGTGACGTCCCGGACGGCGGCGGCTGCCATTATCTCGTCCCCGATGTGTGGTGCCCAGCCGGCGGCGACGAGGGCGTGCGCCACCTCGTCGGGGAAGCGGCCCGGTTCGGGTGCCGGAACCGCCTCCGGCACCCAGGGCTGCCGGAAGCCCAGGTCGGACCAGGGGAGCACGTTCATGTGCACCAGGAACCTGATGCACGAGTCACACGGCCGGTCGGCCGGCCCGCCCGCCGGGTCGCCCGGCTCGCGTACCCAGTACAGCTCGAACAGGCTGCCCGCGAACCAGGCCCGCGCCTCGTCGAGGGTCGCCGGGGCCCGCCCCTCGGCGGCGCGCTGGTGGTCGTGTTCGTGCAGGACGTCCGACACCACGATCAGCTCGGCGTGCCGGTCCACCCCCCGGACCAGGTGACCGGGCGGCTGGGTGTCCAGGTATTCCCGGACGAGCCGGTGGTGCCGCAGCACCGCCTCCCCCTTGGCGCCCCACGCGCGGTGCATCCTGCCGGCCACGGTCAGGTGCGCGGCCGTGCCGGGGGTCGGCAGGCGGCGGATCTCGCGGAGCAGTTGGCTCGCCGGGTCGGCGGTGCGCGGCGCGGGCTGGGCCGGCCGGCTGCGCCGGTACATCTCCTGCACGGCCGGGAACGGCAGGCGCGGCCAGGTCGACACCTCGCCGGTCTCCTTGTCCACCACCGTGGTCGGCAGGTCGCCCGGGGGAACCGTGGCCGCCGGGGTCACCGTCGAGGTGATCAGGTAGCCCAGGTCGAACTCCTCGACCAGCGGGGCGCACTCGTGCCCGAGGCGCTGGGAGTCCCGGTGGGCCCAGACGGTGGCGAGCTGTTCGGCCTGCTGACGGTCGATCACCCACCCGAAGTTACCTGACCCCACGAAATCCGTCGCGCCCGGTATGGTCTGCCGTACCGAGGGTGACGGGGAGGTCGCGTTGGCCGAGAGCGTGGACCGGGAGGCCAACCGGGCGCTGCGAGCCCGGTTCGACGAGGTGTACGGGCAGTACCGCCAGCTCCGCTCCGGGTTGGACGAGCTGCGGTCCCGCCTCGCGGAGCTGCGGGTCACCGAACGCTCCGACGACGGCCAGGTGACCGTGGTGGCCGGTGCCCGGGGCGACATCGTCTCGGTGGACCTGACCCCCTCCGCCCTTCACGGCCGCGACGCCAGGGCCCTGAGCCACAAGATCACCTTGACGGTGCACCGGGCCGCCGCCGCCTCGGTCGCCGCCACCCAGGAGCTGGTCGCGGGATACCTCCCGGCCGGGTCGGGGTCGATGGAGTTCCTCCGCACCGGTGACTTCGACACCCTGCTGGGCCGGGCCGACGCCGCCATGCGGGGCGGGGAGGGATCGGCATGACCGACCACCAGCTCTGGTTGGACCCGGGGCGGGCACGGCGCGGTGGTGCCGACCTGGCCTCGGCCGGCGAGGCCGTCACCGCTCGGCGGACCGAGGTGGGCGGCCAGCTCGCGGCGGCCAGCGCTGCCCGGCCCTGGGGGCGCGACGACATCGGCGCGGCGTTCGAGAAGCAGTACCGAGGGTTCGAGGAGACGCTGCTGCGGGCCTGGACGGGCCTCGGCCGAGCTCTCGAAGACCTGGGCGAGGACGTCGTGCGGTCGGTGGACAACACCGTACGGACGGACGCGCAGGGCGCCGGACGACTCGACCGGATCTCCGACCAGCGGCCCGCCGGGCGCTGACGACTCCGAGGATCGCCGTGACCCTGCTGCCGAGCCCGATCCCGCATCCGCTGGACTACTCGCCCTGGGAGCTGCCCGGCTGGGTCTACGAGGCGCTCGACTGGGTGATCGGGGTGGAGTGGCCGGAAGGCGACGAGCGGGCCGTCTGGGACCTCGCCGACCAGTGGTACGGCGTGGCCGAGGCCCTGGCCGGCCCCCGCGCGGACGCGATCGCCGCCGCCGGGGAGGTCCGCAGCGGGTACGGCGGGATCGGGGCGGTCGCGGAGGCGTTCGACGCGGCCTGGCGGCGGGTGGCAGAGGGCGACGAGGCCCCGCTGCCGGTGCTGTTGGCGGTGAGCGGTGACCTCGGCCGGCTCGTCGAGGAGTGCGGCTGCGACATCGAGGGCGCCAAGCTGGAGGTCTGGATCGAGCTGGGCATCCTCGTCGTCGAGCTGCTCTCCCTCGCCGTGGCGGCGGTGCTCACCGCAGGTGCCGCCTCGCCCGCCGCCGGTGCCGCGATCGCCGCCAGCCGGTTCGTCGTGCAGCAGATCTTCAAGAGGCTGATGGCCCAGCTCGCCCGCAAGGCCCTCAAGCAGGGCCTGAAGGAGGCCAGCGAGCGCGCGGCCAAGCGGGTGGCCGAGGGCGGCATGCGCGGCCTCGCCCGGAAGGCGGCGCGCGGCGGGATGGAGGAGGCGGCCGAGGAGTCCGGGATCACGCTCGCCACGCAGGCGTACCAGAACTCGACCGGCCGCCGCGACGGCCTGGACCTGACCGACGCGGGAATGTCCGCGCTCGGTGGCCTGGCGGGTGGGGCGGTGGCGCCGCTGGCCGGCCTCGGGAGGCACGCGACCGGGCGGGCGGCGCGGATCGGCGAGCACTTCGGCCGGGAGATGACCGGCGAGGTCATCGCCGACCAGGCGGCCAACCTCGCCACCGGGCAGGGCCCCGTGTCGCTGGAGGACGCGGCGCGGGCCGCCGCGTCGGGTGCCACCGGGTCGGCCACCGGGCAGACGGACGTCGCGTTGCAGCATCGCCTCGACGGCCGGATGGCCGCCCTCGCGGGGGCGTCCTTCGCCCCGACGGACCTCGGTGCGCTCGCGCCGGGCCCGACCGACGCCGCCCTCGGCCCCGGCGGGGATCATCCCATCGTTCCGGTCCCCCGAGAGGGGGCGGGCCCCACCGCCGTTGCTGCGGCGCTCGGGGCGGGCGGGTCGGAGCCGGGCCCGTCCGCCTCGGCCAGGGTCGAGCTGGGCGGCGACGCGCCGGGGCCGCAGAACCCGCTGCCCTCGGCAGCGCCACGCGAGGCAGCGTTCGTCGTCGCCGTCGATGCCCACGTCGACCAGGTGCCGACCGCGCTGGCCGAGGCGTCCACGCAGCCCGCGCCGCAGGCACCGGCCACGTCCGGCGCGGCCGACGGGTCGGCGCCCGCGCGCGCGGCGGTCAGCCCGACGCTGTCGTCGGTCGCTGCGGCCGAGTTCGCGCAGCCCGACACGCGGGTAGCCGGGCCGGCGCCGCCGTCCGTGGGCGCTGCCGCCGTCGCCGATGGCGTCGCGCCCCACGCGGTGGGCGCGTCGGGAGCCCCGGCGGCACCCCACCCGCCGGCCTCGGCGAGCGGCGTCCTCGCGCCGTCCCCGGTGGTCCCGCCGGCCGCCGGCACGGGCACCGTGGCCACGGGCATGGGCACGGTGGGTACGGCCACGCCGGCGGGTCCGGGCCACGACGGCCCGCTCGCGCCCCCTCCGCCCCGTTCTCCCCGCATGGGGTCGCTGGACCCACGGTGGCACCGCGCACAGCCCGCGGAGCATCCCGTCGTGCCACCGCCGAGGTCGCCCGAGTGGCAGGCCAGGCAGCGGGCCGAGCGCGAGGCGTACGACCGGCGCCGCTATCAGGATCGCTTCCAGCAACAACGCGCGCTGCACGAGGACAACCGGCGATTCCTGCAAGCTCGGAAGCTACGTGGCCGGTATGAGTTCTTCCAACGGCGGGCCAGCGAGTACGCCGCCTACGCGCTGAGTCTGCAACACCAGGGCCAGGGCTACCTCGCGACCTCGTGGCACAGGATGGCGATGGCGGACGAGCAGGCGGCCTACGAGTCGCGGGAACTGGCCGAGGCGGTGCTCGCCGGCACGGTCGCGCCGCAGTTCGTCGAGGTCAGCGATCCCCTCGACTTCTACTCGATCAACACCGACGATCCGTCGCTCGTCGTCGGGGCGGTGCAGACCGACGGCCCCTCGGCGCTGACCGGGGACGACCACCCACCGCCGATCGACCGGTCCCGCCGATACGGGCAGTGGGGCGGCCTCCGGCCCCCGCTGGCGCTGCACCAGTCGGACCTCGAACGGGCGATGCCCCGCAGCCCCGGTGGGCGGGTCCTGCGCACCGCCGACCCCCGCCGGGGCAACTGGTTCAGGCTCGCCAACGACGGCGGGCCGGCCGCCGACCCGACCCGGGGCATCAACTGCCTGGACTGCACCCTCTCGCTGTACGAGACGTGGATGCACGGCCGTCCCCGGGTCTCCGCGCCGCGCACGTTCGACGCGTACGCCGCCGGTGACATCAGCCGGCCGCTCGGCGGCGAGATGGGCGGCCCGGGGCGGGTCGAGGACGCCACCGGCGGACGCTTCCAGCAACTCGTCGACCCCGACGATCGCACTCCCGCCGACGAGAGGTGGCGTGTGGTCAACCGGGGGTTCGGCAACCTTGAGCGGCAGTTGCGAGCCGGCGGTCACGGAAGTTACGCGTTCCTCATCACCACGTACGAGGGCGGAGGGTCGCACGCCTGGGTGGCACTGAACCAGAACGGCAGCGTGCTCTACCTGGACCCGCAGAGCGGGATCGTGTCCGACATGCCGATCTACACGCACAGCGGGTTGCCGGCCCCGCACAACGTGACCGGCATCGACGCCCTGGTCCTCGGTGCGAATGGTGACCCCATGCCGATGGCGGGTCGCGGGCCGGGGAAGTTCAGCCAGCGGGCCGGGGTGGTGGATGAGCAGCAGGCGGAGGATCGGTCGCGGGAGTGGCAGCCCGGCCCCGACGACCCCACGGACGACGAGCTGTACGTCAACCGGATGCACCTGCTCGCAGGCCCAGAACGGACTTCGCGGGGCGACGGAGGCACTCAGCCTCCGGAAGCTGACAGACCTTCGAGATCGCGAGTTTCGCATCAGGAGCTTTGAATCCCTTGAGCGAAAGTCTCTGGGCGAGGCGGCGGCCGACCCTGGGCTGACTGCGGACGATTTTCCTGTCTCCGAGCTTTTGCGTAACCGTCTGGAGCAGCAAGATGTTGACATGCTGCGCGATCTGCAAGGATGAAACTAAGGGTGATCTGGTAGGGAATGTTCATCATGGATCCGGGCGGTGGTCGTGCGCTGATCTGGAACCATCGCATCAAGGCCTGGTCTTATGATCCCGGGTTGACTTTCGATTTCTTGAAGATCATCGGGATGTCGATCGTTACCGAGAGATCGACGAGCCTGAGGCTCGGCAGGTGGCACTCGCGGTGACGGGTGGTGACTTGCCGGGGGAGGTCAGGTGGTGGCGCAGTTCCGAGGGCGTGAACCAGTCGAGTGACCCGGGCCTGTGCGATCACCCGGGCGGCGGCAGGCGCCCCAGAGCATCGCTGCTCCGTAGGGCCAGGGCCACGCGCACTGGGCGGCCCGGTGCTCGTCGCGGGGAACCCGGTGGACGTGGGTGGCGGGGGTATGGCTATTATTAGTCCGCACGCCGCCCGGCCCCGCCGGGGCGGAGCGCATGGTGGCTGTAGCTCAGTTGGCAGAGCACCGGGTTGTGGTCCCGGTTGTCGTGGGTTCAATTCCCATCAGTCACCCGTGCACGAAGGCCCCCTCCGCTCGGAGGGGGCCTTCGGCGTTCCTGATGGGTTCGGGGTCAGGCGGTCGGCTCGGCGCTGGGGGACTCGGCCCCGTCGGCGGGAGTGGCCTCGGCGGCCGGGGAGGCGGCGGCGTCCGGGTCGTACGGGAGGGCGCTGCCCTTGACGTACTCGTCCCAGCTCATGTTCCAGTCGGTCCAGCCGTTGCCGTTGGCGAGCTTACGTTCGGTGCCCTTGACGGTGATCGGGTCGCCGACGCGGGTGTTGTCGAACAGCCAGGCGCCGTTCTTCATCGAGACGTTGACGCAGCCGTGCGAGACATTGACGCTGCCCTGCTGCCCCTCGGACCAGGGAGCGGCGTGGATGAACTCGCCGCCCCAGGTGAGGCGCTGCGCGTAGTCGATCTTCGTGCGGTAGCCCTCCTCGGGGCCCAGCTCCTCGAAGGTGTCGAAGACGGTCTTGCGCAGCTTCTCGATGACCACCATGGTTCCGCTGGACGACGGCGTGCTCTTCTTGCCGAGGCTGACGGGGATGGTCTTGATCACCTTGCCGTCCTTGGTGACGGTCATCAGCTTCGTCCTGTTGTCGACCGTCATGATCACCGCTGGGCCGGTCTTGATGTCGACCGTCAGGTCCGCGCGGCCATACCAGCCGTCGCCGAGTGGGAGGCCCCCGGCCTGCACCCGGTACGAGATGGCGCTGCCGGCCCTCCAGAACTCCTTCGGCCGGTACCGGATCTCGGTGGGGCTGACCCAGTGCCAGATGCCCTCCTGCGCCGGCGTGGAGGTCACCGTCATCCGCCGCTGGACGTCGTCGCGGTAGTCCTCGGGGACGGCCCGGCTGAACTTCACGATGAGCGGCATGCCGACGCCGACGACCTGGTCGTCGCCGAGGAAGCTGCTGATCCGCACCTGCTTGCCGGGCTTGGCCATGGTGGTGAAGGTGCTGGTCGCCTGCGTCGGCTTGCCGTCGTCCCCGGTCGCCGTCACGGTGGCCGTGTAGGTCTCCCCGTACTTCAGGGCGGCCTTGGGCAGCCAGCTTGCGCCATCGGCGGCGAGCGTGCCCTCGACGGGCGCGCCGGCCGAGTCCTTCAGCTCGATCGCGGTGTCCTTCGCGTCCCTGGTGGTGAAGGTGATGCCGGTGGACGCCGGCACGTCCTTGGCGTCGGCCGCAGGCTCGGTGATGGTGGCCGAGGCCTTGGGTGCGCTCTCGCCGCCACCCTGCCAGGCCGACGACTTGCCCCCCTCGCCGTCGGTGCAGGCGGTGGTGAGCGCCAGTACGGCGGCGAGCAGCCCCGCCGCGAACACGCGGCGTCGACCACCGCGCCGGGTCAGCTGGTCCTGGGTTGCGCGCATGAATTCCCTCACTGTCGTGGTACCCCGGTTGTCCATCGTCTCTCAGTGACGCACGGAAACACGTACCCGTTGCGGGGGGTGAAGAGAAACACCCGACCATGATGTCCGAATTCTGCCGAAAATCCGAACTTGGTGAGTGATGTTCGCAAATGACGAGGGCGGGCGCCGGGATTCCGACGCCCGCCCTCGTGCTGGTCGTCTGTCAGGGCAGTGCCGACGCGGAGCCGCCCTCCGGCACCGGCAGTGCGCTGCCCTTGACGAACTCGGACCAGCTCAGGCTCCAGGCCGTCCAGCCGTTGCCGGGGGCAAGCTTGCGCTCGGTCCCCTTGATGGTGACCGGATCGCCGACCCGGGTCTGGGAGTAGAGCCACTTCGCGTGCGCCATCGAGACGTTGACGCAGCCGTGTGAGACGTTCTGCCGCCCCTGCACGTGCTCGGACCAGGGCGCGGCGTGGATGTACTCGCCGCCCCAGGTGAGCCGCTGGGCGAAGTCGATCTCGGTGACGTACCGGTTGGCCGGGTTCGGGTCGTCGCGGGTGTCGAAGACCGTGGACTCCTTCTTCTCCATCACCACCATGGTGCCGCTGGAGGAAGGGGTGCTCTTCTTGCCCAGGCTCACCGGGATCGTGCGGACGAGCTGGCCGTCCTGGTAGACGCTCATCTTCTTGGTGGCATTGTCGACCTTCATCTCGAACGCCCGGCCGATCTTGGCGGTGGCGCTCCGGTCGACGTTGCCGTACTTGCCGTTGCTGAGCGGAACGCCCGCCAGCGCGATCCGTACGCTGATCGTGGTCCCGGGCTTCCAGTATTCCGGCGCCCGGTAGTAGGCCTGCGTGCCGTTGGAGACCCAGTGCCACGCACCGGGCTGCGGCGGGTCGGTGCGGACGAACATCCGCTTCTGCACCGCGGCCCGGTCCTTCTCCGGAATGCCCGGGTGGAACTCGGTGACGACCGGCATGCCGACCCCGTACGTCTTGTCGCTGAACAGGTAGAGCCCGGAGGCGATCAACGACTTCGGCTTGGCCATCGTCGTGAACGTGCTGGTGCCCTGCCGGGTCTCCCCGCCCGCGCCGGCGGCGCTGACGGTGGCCGTGTAGCGCATGCCGTACTTCAGGGGGCTGTTCGGCACCCAGGACGAGCCGTCGGTGCGCCAGCGGCCCTCGACCTTGGTGCCGTCCGCGGCGGTGAGGGTGAGGTCGGTCACCTTGCCGCCTTCGGAGATCTTCGCGGAGATTTCGGTGCTGACCGGCCTGTTCTTCGCCCCGTCGGCCGGGCTGACCTTGAGCGGGTCGGTGCTCACGGCCGGATCGGTCGGCGCCGTTCCTGTAGCGGCGACGCTGCTGCCGACGTCGGGGGCACCGTCGACGAACTCCGCCTTCTTCTGGTCGTCACCGCACCCGGTCAGCGCCAGTGACGCCATCAGGCTCAGGGCGCCTACCAGCGCCCCGGCCCGCGCGAACCTGCCCATTCCCACCCCTGTTCTCGCGTACCTGGCGGACATCGTGCCGCATGACGGCCGTCCGCTACGGCCCGAGCCGGCGATCATGGAAGATTTAGTGGCTTTCGACCGTTAAGGGTGTCCGAAGGGTGGAGCCGAGTATCGGATTGGAACCCCGCTCAGGGGGCGTGCTAGTGTTCTCTCCGTTGCCAACGAGCGCCGCTAGCTCAACTGGCAGAGCAGCGGACTCTTAATCCGCGGGTTCGGGGTTCGAGTCCCTGGCGGCGCACCAACGAGCAAGGCCCTGACCTGGTACTTCTGTGCCGGTCGGGGCCTTTTTCGTGTTCGCTGGCGGTGGCTGGTGGCTCGGTGGGTGCTCGGGAGCCGTTGGACCCTGCCGGCGATGCTGGGACCGGCGGTTACTGGTGCGACGCGGCCTTGAAGGAGGCGATCACCGATGGGCGATCATGGTCGGGTCGATCTCGTCATCTTCGACTGTGACGGGGTGTTGGTGGATAGCGAGCCGATCGTCGGCCGGGTACTCGCCGACCGGATGCGGCAGCTGGGAATCCAGATCACCGACCAGGAGTGCGCCAGTGCGTTCGCCGGGCTCGACCAAGCGGCGGCGGCCCGGCTGATCGCCGATCGCCTTGGCAGCGCTGTGCCTCCCGGTTGGTTCGACGCACTGACGGTCGCGGTTGATGCCGCGCTGCGTGCCGAGGTGGCGCCGGTGCCCGGCATCGTGCCGGTGTTGCAGCAGCTTCGGGTCCCCTTCTGCGTGGCGTCGAACGGGCGGCCCGAGAAGGTCGCTCTGACCCTGGGCGCCTGTGGCCTGGCGGCGTACTTCGAGGGTCGGATCTTCACGGCCGCCGAGGTCGCCCGCGGCAAACCGGCTCCTGACCTGTTTCTGCTGGCCGCGTCCAGGATGGGCGTGCCGCCTGCCCGCTGCGTCGTTGTCGAGGACAGCGAGTCCGGGGTGGCGGCCGCACGTAGCGCAGGAATGCGCGTGCTGCGGTACGCGCCCGATGGCTCCACGCCCGGTCCGGTTCGAGCCTTCAGGAGCATGGCGGAGTTGCCGTCGCTGCTGAGCCTTGGCGACGGCAACAGGAGCATCTCGGTATGCGCCGACAGCCAATGAGGACGGAAGATCGATGGCAGCTCACGGTAATGTCATGCCCATGGGTTCGACGGCGCGAAAGGTATCGCTGACCGGCATCAAGCCGACCGGTGAGCCGCACTTGGGCAACTACATCGGCGCGATCCTGCCGGCGCTGCGGTTGGCCGACAGCTACGAGTCGCTGTATTTCATCGCGGACTATCACGCGCTGACGACGATCCGCGACCGTGAGCTGTTGCAGCACTACACCCGCTCCGTGGCGGCCACCTGGTTGGCGGCCGGACTCGACCCGGATCGCACCACGTTCTACCGCCAGTCGGATGTCCCGGAGATCTTCGAGCTGAACTGGATTCTGGCGTGCATGGCCAGCAAGGGCCTGATGAACCGGGCGCACGCCTACAAGGCGTCGCGTGACCGCAACCGGGAAGCTGGCAAGGAGGATCTTGACGCCGGCGTGAACATGGGCTTGTTCAACTACCCGGTGCTGATGGCGGTCGACATCCTCATCATGGATGCCGATGTGGTGCCCGTCGGTCGCGACCAGGTACAGCATGTCGAGTACGCCGCGGACATCGCTGGCTCTTTCAACGCCGTGTACGGGGACCGGTTCAAGTTCAAGATCCCCGCTGCTGTCATTCCGGATGAGGGGTCGGCGCACACCTTGCCCGGCACCGACGGTCGCAAGATGAGCAAGTCGTACGGCAACACGATCCCTCTGTTCGCGCCAGAGCCCAGCCTGCGGAAACTGATCCGGCGTATCCCGACTGACAGCGTGCCGGTGGAGGAACCGAAGGACCCCGACTCGGCTGCGGTGTTCAAGCTGCTTGAGCGGTTCGGTGCGGTGGACGTGGTCTCCGAGACACGGGCGCGGCTGTCGGCCGGTGGGATGGGCTGGGGAGAGGTGAAGGCACAGCTTGCCGACGCGCTTGTCGCTGAGTTCGCGCCGCTTCGGGAGCGCTACGAGTCGCTGATGGCGCAGGGTAGTGAGCTGGACGATCTGCTTGCCCACGGCGCGGACAAGGCCCGGAAGCAGACCAGGCCGTTGCTGGAGCGGGTGAGAGACGCCATCGGCATCGGATAGCTCGGCCCCGTCCGTCAGATGAGTGCGTCGACCACCCGGTCGGCGCAGTGCCAGGCGGTGGTCCATTTGCCGGGCAGCGCGACAAGCAGGTTCCCAGTGGGTGTCCACCCGTCCGGAGGCTGTCGGAGGTCCACGACAAGGCTGGATGGATCAGCGTGCGCACTGGTCGGCTCGCACACGGTCCCCCAGATCAGGCTGAAGTCCGGGCGGGACTGGTGGAGACGGTGTCGATCGAGCGCTTCCAGTAGTCGGGCACGTTCTTCCGCTGTTGTGCCGTATCCACCCTTCACGCCGGGTAAGCCCACGCGGATGCCCCCACGATCCGGACTGATGGCGAGAAGATCGCCGTCCAGCCAGTAGGTCACGCCCTCTACCGCAAGCCCGGGCTGTCGGCCCCAGGCTATTCGGCGGTTGTGCAGGGTGTGCCGAATTCCGGCGTTGGACAGCAAGGTCGGTGTGCCGGCGCCGGCTGCCAGCACCACCATCCGCGACCGTGGCGCTGGAGACGCGATCGAGACGAGGGTGCTCTTCGGATCGCGACGCAGGACGGCGGTATTCCCCTGCACATCGGGTACGCCGCTGGCCCGGGCCAGATCGACGAGGCCGGCGTTGAGGATCGACATGTTGACGCTGTAGTCCGGGATGCGAAAGGCGGCTGCCGGCGGCGGGAACTTTCCCGCGCCTCGCGGGTCCACCTCCGAGGCGTCGATGCCGATCTGCTTCCAGGCGTCCAGGTAGCGCTGCACGGCATCTGCGGAGTGAAACAGCGCCAGTCCGGTAGCCTCCCCGAACTGTGCGGGCCTGGCCAGGTGGTGCCAGCGGTCCCGATGCTCCCAACAGGCTGTGCTGAGTGCGGGGAGCACCGGGGCGTAGACGGCGCCGGAGTGCAACTGGCCGAAGTTGGCCAGCGAGGCCCCGGGGCGTCCGTCGCCGAGGCAGCGAACGCGCAGCCCGTGCCGCGCGAGGGTGACGGCGATGGTGAGGCCACACAGTCCCGACCCGATGACAAGGACATCGATGCTGTCGTCAATCATGACTGCCCCAAAGGAATAGGGCCGCAGCGGTCCGTTCATCGACGACGGCAAGGTGGTATCGCTTGGCGAATCGGCGTACCAGTTCCGCCGGTGCGTGGTGATGATCGAAGCGGAGCCGCAGTCGCTCGGGAGTCCAGCCCAGCCGGCCCCGGGCTGCTGCTCGATGGGCGAGCATGGAGTCGCGGTCGAGAACAAGACTGTGGAGATGGGCCAGGAGTGTGCTGTCGTTGATAGCCACGTGGCTGCTCCTGACGCCGGTGGCGAAGGCGGGCACGCGCACGGCGAAGCCTTTGAGCGGTGCGGCCGACACGGCGCTGACCAATGCTTGAGCGGCCCGCTCGTAGGACCAAGTCGGTTGAGGTTTCGATGCGGTGCCCGTTCCCGGGCCGAGTTGGGGGAGCAGTAGTGTCGCGTGATCCTGATCGGTTTACTTAGTGTTGTTCGCGACGAGTTTCTTGACGTTGGTCTGGACGAGTTGGACCTTGGCGAGGATCTCGTTGGCGGTGGCGGTCCAGGTGAAGGGTCGGGGGTTGGCGTTCCAGCCGGTGATGTAGTCGCGGATGGAACGGATGAGGACCTGGACCGAGGCGAAGGTGCCGCGGCGGATGGCCTGGCGGGTGATGATCCCGAACCAGATCTCGATCTGGTTCATCCAGCTGGATCCGGTCGGGGTGAAGTGGAAGCGCACGTTCGGGTTGGCCGCCAGCCAGGCGAGCACGTCGGGGGTGGTGTGGGTGGACAGGTTGTCCAGCACCACGTGGACTTGTCGTCCCCGGTGTGGAGCCACGGCCTTTTTCAGGAAGGCCAGAAACGCCGCCCCGTTGCGGGACGGGCGGCACTGGCCGAGCACCTCGCCGGTGGCCACGTTGAGCGCGGCGAACAGGTTCGTGGTCCCGTGGCGGACATAGTCGTGGGTGCGTTGCTCGGTGGCGTCGAACTCGATGGGCAGCAGCGGCTGGGTCCGGTCGAGGGCCTGGATCTGGGTCTTCTCGTCGATGCTGAGGACCACCGCGCCGCCGGGCGGATCCAGGTAGAGACCGACGATGTCAGCGACCTTGTCCGCGAACCGGGGATCCTTGCTGAGTTTGAACGTGCCGGACCGGTGTGGCTTGAGCCCGTGCTCACGCCACAGGTTGGCCACCCAGTGGTGGGAGACCGCCACGCCCTCGGTGCGGGTGATGTAGGCGGCCATCTCCCGGCTGGACCAGTGCGACAGGCCGGTCTCAGCAGGCGGGCTTATCCGGGTCAGGGCCAGGACCCGCGACCGGATCCGGACCGGCACCTGTTCACGCGGGCCGCCAGGCCGCTGGTTGAACAGACCGGCCGCGCCCTCGTCGGCATAGCGGCCCAGCCACAGGTCCACCGTCGGCCGCGACACCGCGGCCAGCACCGCGATGTCCTTCTTCCTCCGGCCTTCGGCGTGCCACAACACGATCCGCGCCCGCGTACCGACCGCCGCCGACACCTCCGTCCCGTTGATCAACGCCCGAAGCTCTACCCGTTCGTCCGACGTCAACTCCACAAGGCACAGCCAACCACAACCGACTTCAGGCCAAGACAACAGGATCACGAGACAGTAGCGCCGCGCCCGCGACGCCGGAGCGGGCATAGGTGACGACCTGTCTGCGCTTCGCGAGCCCGTACGGCGTCTGATACAGCCCGGGAGCGAGCACCGCGGTCGTACTCGCGGCGATGAGCGTCGTTTCCCGGCCAGCGGCGCGAAACTCGGTTCGTAGCTGCAGCACGCCCTCGGTCGCGCCTCGGACGCTGCGGTGCATGGCGTCTACCCCGCTTCGGTCGAGAACGACGTCCACGACGTAGATAGGACCGGATGAGGCGATCCGGTTTGTAACGGCGGCGGCAACTCGGGCGCGGTCCCGGACGACCGTCAAGTCTGCGCCAACCCACTGAATGCTGCCCGATATCGGGGGAGCCGGCGGCTTCCGTGCGACCGCAACGACGTGGAATCCGGCGGCGACGGCCAGCGGCTGGACTGCACGGCCGAGGCGCCCCGACGCACCGAGGAGGACGAGGACTGGGTTCAGCGAGCGCATCGCTGCCATATCCCGGCGAATTGGGCGAATGAACGGCAGAACTCTCGGCGAGCCTGGCGCCAACTTTCCGGACGTAGGACGCGGTCTGCGAATGCCTCGCGGGCGCGGGCGACATCCACGGCGTCCCAGCCGCTGCTGAGCTCGATCGCCGACAGCAACGCGGCCTGGGAAGACTCCGCCTCGTCCATCACCCGGTCGACGATTTCGGCCTGGGTCATGTTGAGGTGGATGCTCGACGCGGGGATGCTCTTGGACATCTTGGGGTAGCCGGCAAGCCCTTCGAGGACCCGGAAGTACAGGCCGCCGATTCGGCCGCTCCAGCCGAGGCCCAGCTCACCGGCGTTCGCTTGTCGTTGTAGCACCAGGCGGGCCAGGTCCGTGAAGTACGCCTCCTCCATACCCGACACCATGAGGACGTTGCTGGCGCCGTTGTCGAAGGGGCCGAGCACGTCAGCGACCGTGTACAGCGAGTCGACCACCACGCCGGTCTCGCTGCCGAGCAAGCCGTGCTCGGCGTAAAGCCCCAAGAGGCTCTCACGGTGCTCCTGGAAGTCAGCCCGGGACAGATAGCGGGCGATCCGGCCGGCACGCACGAGGTTGTCGTGCTCAAGGTGGGACCGTAGCTCGGCTTTGTGTGGACCCAGGCCGAGTTCGACAAGGAACGCGAGCATCTGGTCGCGAACCCGCACCAGAGCCGACCATGAAACGTTGCGGGAGTTCCATGCCCCGAGGTCGGAGATGACGACCGTCATCGACACACCGAGATGTCGCTGCAACTCGACCGCGCCGAGCATGACCGACAAGGTGCCGGCGGTCGGTGCATTGGTCGGGCCGAAGCCCGTCACGATCGCCAACGACTCGCGTCGGTCGGGGTGCAAGACCCACAGTGCGTCGTCGGTGTGGGTGAACCGGACAGCGGTCGGTCCAAGCCGTTCGGTCAGGATTGCTGCTGATTCGGCGTCGATAGACATGGCGGGCATGGCGGCTCCTTCGATCAGGTGAGCGTGCTCAGCAGGCGGATGGCGTGCCCAGCCCGGCGGGCGCGGCGGACCAGGTCGACCGCCTCGTCGATGTCTGTCCCGCTCGCTGCGACGACGAGGGCGGCGTTCAGCTCGACCAGTGCGGTGACGGGCGTGTCGTCTCCGGGCTTGAGCGCGGAGGCCACGAGTGCGGCGTTACCGCGGTGAGTGGGCCGGTGGGCAACCGCGTGACGCCAGGATTGGGCCGGCTCTTGTCCCTGGCGGATCCCGCAGGTGATGAGTCCGTCGGCGAGACGCGCCAGCCTTCTGGTACCGACGTCGCCGTGCTCGTCGATCATCTCGCCGGGGGACAGCTCCGTGGACGCGACGACGCCCGTGGTGAGATCCGGCCTGATCCTCCGGAGGGCTGCTGCGGCGAGGGTGACGTCTCGATGCGCCAGGCCCAGCACGTATCCCCTGGCGCGCACACAGATGGTTGCGACCGGCATGAAGAAGCTCGCCGGATTCAAGGCGCCGAAGACGCCGTCGTAACGAGCCGCGTAGCGCGGGCAGAACAGGGGATACGAGACGAAGGCGATCCCGAATCGATCCAGCATCTCGGGAAGGGCTTCCGGCCGGTCGACGGCACGGATGTCCAGCACATCCAGGATGTCGGCGGCTCCGGAGACCGCTGACACCGATCGCGAGATCCCTTTGACCACAGGCGTGCCGCTGGCGGCGGCGAGGATCGCGGCGGCGGTGCTGACGTTGAAGGTCTTGAACTGCTCCTTGCCGCTGCCCGCCACGACAACGGAGCCTTCGGGCACGTCCAGCGGCTGCTCGGCGTAGCCACCCAGCACTCCGTCGAACTCGGTGATCACCTTCCACCACTCGGACAGCTCCGCCGGACCCAGGCGATCCTTGAGGAGCAGATCAGCGCACCAGCGTCGCCATCGCTCATCCGCCGACGGTGAGGTGTCCCGTAGCAGCGTGTGCAGAACGTCCGGGGACCACGGGCCGGTCGGGGCGGTGACCTGTCGGGCTCTCACGCCGACCACCACGAGGCCGACATGCTGTTCCGGGAACTTGCGGCCGTACCAGCCATCTCGTCCGTCGATGCCTGCTCGTTCAGTCGGCGACGATCCAGGCCGACGACTGCGGTGCCGCTGCCCAGCAGCGCGTCGATCAGGTGCAAGCCGATGAATCCGGCGGCACCGGTGACAGGGGCCCGAGACATCATCGTTGCTCGTCCTTTCGCATGGTCTCGAAAAGTCGCTGCCAGACGTGGTTGAACAGGGGCGGGTCGTTGCGAGTGAGATCGACTCGCTTGGCCGTGAGCACGAGCTCAGGGCGGACCGGTCTGGTGGAGTTGTTGGCAGTCGCTGCGGTGGCATGGCGGGAGATGTAGAGAGTCATCGCCGCCGCGCCCGCACGTGCGCGGTCGGACCGTGCTCTTGCTGGTGTGGCCGGCTGTCGGGCGTGCGGCATCGGCGGTCGGTGTGGCGGACCCGCCGGGAGCCTGGCGGGTCCGCAACCGGGAGGCAGCGAGTGGGGGAATCTCGCCGGTCACTCGCCTGCGCAGCCTCGTTGGCAGTACGCGGGCGCGGAGTCAACCTCACGGCACCGAAGCCGACCGTCGTCGTGGCAATCGGGTCCGGTCGGGGCGACGCGTTGTCGGGTCGGTGTGACATGTCCACCATGAACCTCATGCCGTTGACGGGAATGGTCGGCGACCACCGAGGCCAGCCCGGAGCAGGCGGCTTCGATGTTCGGCAATAGCGAACCGTCCACGGCAGCGGACCGGTACCGTCCACTACCCGTCCAATCGCAACCAGGTGGTGACGACCCGTAGCCAGACTGGCTAGCGTGATCGATGTCGACAAGCGATGCCCGGAGGTGCGCGATGGCGGGACGGCGCTACCCCTCGAACCGGCGGCTAGCGTGGGAGAGACTCCAACGCGGTTGGTCCTACGAGGAGGTCGCCGAACGCATCCGTACCGAGATGAGCCGCGCCGGCGAGACCGACACCGGGCTCAACGCCAACACCGTCCGGCGGTGGGAGATCGGCGAGCGGCGGCCGGACCCCCGGTACCGCAAGCATCTGGTCGCGATCTTCGGGAAGCCGGCCAGCCACCTCGGCCTGCTCACCCCCGACGAGCTGGCCGTACGCCCGGACGCGGAAACACTGCACGAGTTCAGGAGGTTGTGGGACATGCTCACCGGAGAGAACAACGGCAACGGTTGGGACCGCGCATCCGTCCTACGCGCACTGGTCGGCGCCAGCATGCTGCCCCTGGTCGCGCCCCTGCTATCCCTCGACCCGGAAGCCGCACACGCCGACGGCAAGACCGTCGACCCCGACTCGTACCGGCAAATCGTGAGCTGCCAACGCGAGCTGTACTGGACCAGCCCGGCCCGGCCGCTCTACGAGGCCGCCTACGCCCACACCCAGCTCGGCATCGGGCTCCTTCGCGCCGCCACCGGTAGCAGCCGGACCAGTCTTGCCTCCGCTCTCGCGGAGTCCGCGCTGCTCACCGCCCGGCTCGCCTTCTTCGACCTCAGCCAACCCGCTATCGCTGAACGTTGCTACGACGTCGCCCTCGCCGCCACCCGCGAGGCCGGCGACCACGCCTTGGCCGCCGCTGTCCTCGGCCACATGGCGTTCGTTCCTGCCTTCGGCCACCAGCCGGCCAACGCTCGGCCGCTGATCGACGCTGCTCTCCAGCACACCTGGCACGGCGTCAGCCCCATGGTCCGGTCATGGCTGCACTGCGTCGGCTCGGAGGTTGAGGCGCGTGCCGGAGCCGCAGCCGCCAGCTGTCGCCACATCGACCTCGCCGCAGGTGCGGTCGATGGTGATGGCACACCGCCCGAATGGCTCGACTTCTACGACAACGGCCGCCTGCACTCGTTCGCTGGTTACGCGGCCCTCGCCAGCGGCGACCACAGCGAAGCCGCCGGCCAGCTCAACCAGGCACTCGCCGCGCTCACCACCACCGGCGCCAAGCAGCGCAGCGTCGTACTCGCCGACCTCGCCACCGCTCATGGTGGCGACGGCGACCGGGCCGCCGACTACCTCAATCAGGCTGTCGACGCCCTGCAGAACGACTGGTACGGCGTCGGTCTCGACCGGGTCCGAGCCGTCCGTCCCATGCTCGGCGACAGCCGACACGGCACTCTGCTGGACGAACGCGTCGCCGCACTCACCGCCGGCCGTGCCGCGCTGCCGGGTAGTTAGCGCGCCGACTCGTTGTGCTTGCGTACGAGGTCAGGCAGCTCGGCCAGCGTGTCGAGCTGGAAAAGGCACCGGTCGCTGACCGCCTTGTCGCCAAGGATGTAACCCCACGGGCCGCGACGGACCAGGGCGGTCGCGATGCCCGCCTCCTGCGCCGGGCGGATGTCGTTGTCCAGCCGGTCCCCGACGTAGAGCACCTGGTCAGCCGAGCAACCTGCCTCGGCGATCACCCGGTCGAAGAACGCGGCAGACGGCTTCTCCACACCCCAACCGTCCGAGGTGCCGATCACGTCGACTGGTAGGTCCAGGGCACGCAGGATGGTCTCCGCCCGTGCCGTCTGGTTGCCGGCCAGGCCGACCTGTAGCCCCGACTCGCGTAGCGCGGCCAGGCACGGCCGAGCATCCGGATAAAGGTCCTCCTCGGTGAAGGACTCCGGCTGTCCTGCTGCGGTCCGGCGCTCCCGCTCCTCGGCCAGGTCGAATCCCGGCCGGAAGGCCTGGAACGTCTCCCGGTAGTCGAGTCCGCGAGCGATGATCGCCCCGAAGACAGCCGAGAACGTGTGGCGCGGCACCCCGAGCCAGTCCGCCCAGGTGCCGTACTCCCGGGACTCGTCGACGATGGTCTCGCCTACATCGAAAAACACGCTCGCGATCACCCGGCGATTGTGCCTGGTGCTCCCATCGGGATCAACGCGTACCGCGAGCCGAGCCGAGCCGCCCGGCGGGCCAGTGCCGAACCGGCGGCCACACCGAGTACAACCCGCGTTGGAAGCCATGCGGGTCCGACTCGCCGATGGGGCCCTCGGCGACCTCTACCAGATCACCACCCGGCGCCGAGGGCCCTACCCATCCCGGATCCGCGACGTCGGCGTCGTGCTCGACCTCGCCACCCACGACCTGGACATCACCACCTGGGTCACCGGCATCGGCCGAGAGACACCGATCGTGACCCTGTGGCAGGCTGCCGCGACCATTGCCAGCGAAGAAAGAACGGCCACGACGGGTCCGCCGGCGGTCCGCCCTTGCTGTCGCTGGCGAGCCCGGCCGTGCGACTCCGGTGACCCTGACCGCCTCGGTCAGCGGGAGCGCTGTCCTACATTATGAGACAGTTGAATAGGTGGGCCAAGATTTTTCTGCCGGGAATCCGTCCGGCTGGAGACCAGCACGTCTTGGCGGGTGCCAGTGCGTCCGGCTGGGTCCGGAAACGTCATGATCGACTGCCGGTGATGCTGGTTGACAGGGTGCTGCCGGCGGAGGCGTACTGGTACGAACGCGACCGCGTGGCGGTCTGCCCGCCGGGTCCGATCGGCCGGTTTGGTGGCGCTCCTTCGGGGGCGTCGCCGGTCGTTCGAGGCTCGGGAGTGGGCGGGCCGTCGATGGTTTCGAGTGACAGGGGGTTCGCGATGAAGGATCTTTCTCCGGCGGGTTGAGTCGACGCCCCACCGGGCCGTCGTGATGTCGACGGCTCCCGGAGCACCTGTCCCAGGCTGAGACGAGCCCGCTGCCGGCGCGGCACTGTGCCGCCCTGTCCTCCGCAACTGCTACCGCTGTGCCCCGCTGCGACCGCCGTTCTGGTGGTCGTGTCGGTCGTTGCTGCCCTGATCCGCCTTCGGGTCGGCCGGTGCGCCGGTCGGCGTGTTCATTGACAACTCCACAGTGCGCCTTGCCGCAGTCTCCCGCGCCCGCTGGTGGCTGCGGCGCACACCTACGGCGTCGCGACCGTCGACGCCCCCATTTTTCGATCAAGGAGCTTTTGTGTTCTCTGTACATCCCATCTCACCGCGTTCCGGTTTTCTGCCGGTGGCGGTGACAGATCCCGTGTTGACCCCCGTTCCGGGGTCCGGGTTGACGTCCCCGTTGGGGTCAGTCTTCAGCCGGACGCCCGAACGGACCCCCTTTTCCCGCTCACACCGCAGGTCAGCCCGTCTGTCAGTACTGGCTGGTTGTTCTGCGACAGACCCGTCCTGGTCTCGGGTCTCTCCCCCTGGGGAGGCCATACGCATCGGAGAGGAGGTGATGGCGGATGGATGATCCGGTTCTGCGGGTCCAGTCGCAGCTGACCGACCGAGACCGGGTCCTGCTGGGCTGGCTGTACGACCACGGCGTGCTGACGTCGTTCCAGATCGCCCAGGCACTGTTCCCGTCGCTGGACTTCTGCCAGCGGCGGCTGCGGACCCTGTATCGGTTGCGGTTGGTGGCCCGGTTCCGGCCCCAGCGTGCTGACGGCGGCTCGTATCCGTACCACTACGTCATCGACCAGCTCGGTGCCGAGATCGTCGCGGCCAGCCGGGACGAGCGGCCACCTCGGCGTGACCACGCACGCGTGGAGCGGCGACGCTGGACCTCGAGCCGGAGCCTGGCGCATCGGCTCGGGGTGAACGGCTTCTTCACCGACCTTGCCGGCTACGCCCGCACGCACCCGGCCGCCGAGCTGGCGCAGTGGCTGCCGGAGGTGGCTTGCCAGCGTGTTGGCACGTTCACCCGTCGAGAGGATCCGGTCCTGGTGCGCGCCTACCAGCCGCGGGTGCGCCCGGACGGCTACGGCCTGTGGGCCGAGAACACCGTCACGGTCCCGTTCTTCGTCGAGTACGACACGGGGTCCGAGCCACTGTCGGTTCTGGTGGAAAAACTCACCGGGTACGGGGACTTGTTCGCCACGCTCGACCGGGTGTGGCCGGTGCTGTTCTGGCTGCACTCCGCCGCCCGCGAGGCCAATCTGCGCCGCCTGCTCGCCGACACGCCGCTGCGGGCGCTGGCCGCGACCGGAGCCCGCGACCATGCCGCCACGGCGGGTCTGTGTCCCGCTGAGGCGGTCTGGTCCGTCCCGGGCGGGGCAGGGCAGCGGCATCGGCTGGCCGACCTCGCCTCGTACGTCGTCGACGCTGGACGGGCGGGTGAGGCGGCGTGATGCCTGGCAACGGCACGACGGCCGCGGACAGTACCTCGCGCCTGCGGAAGACAGCAAGACCTGGTCACTCTCACTGGTCTGTCAGCACCCGCTCCGCTGGGCCTGACAGACCGGTGACAGCGCCGACCCCTTCCGACAGCCACAGGCCAGAGGTATCGTCGCGCGCTCACCACGGACAGTCCGGCGGCTCCCCGTCCGCGATCACGGTCCCGGACGACGACGCCCGGACCGTCCGCGCACGTGTCCAGCTCTACCCGGCTGGCGGACGAGCCTCCGCCGCAGCCCGGTCCGGGGAGGTGGTCCGCCACGAACACACCGACGTCTGACCCGGACGGTGGTCCACGCAGCAGCCGCGTCGAGGGCGCCGTCCAGATCGTGATCATGTTGGCGATCGGTGGGGCGGCGGGTGCGGCCAGCTTCACCCACGTTCACAACGTCGCCGCCGCTCATGGCCAGCCGGGCTGGCTGGCCTGGGCCGACGCGATCGTCCTGGAGCTGATGTCCATCGCCTCCGGCCTGGAGCTACGCCGCCGCAAACGCGCCCACACCTCGACGGTGTTTCCCGCGAGTGTGCTGGCCTGCGCGGTAACGCTGTCCCTCGCCGCACAGGTCGTGGAGGCCGAACCGTCACCGATCGGCTGGATCGCCGCGGCCGTGCCCGCGCTCGGCTTCCTCGTCATGGTCAAGGTCGCCCTCGGCTACGCCGGCACCACGACCCCAACCAACGCCGCCCGGACCGCAGACCACCTGCCGGACCAGCCCACGCACACCACGCCCCAGACCGGACCGGCCGAGACGACGCGGTCCGGCGGGACGGCAGGGCGGCGGTCCGCCACGCGGACAACTGGCCTGGCAGAGGTCGCTCATCAACCTCACGGACGGGACCGCCGTCGCCGCAACGCCGGCAGGGGACGGTCCGCGCAGCAGTCCGGCGACGTGGCCAAGCTGCTGCCGGCGGCGCGACGCGTCCGCGACCACCTCGCCGCGGACGGGCAGGCCCTGACCCGGGCGGCGCTCGCCGAAGCCCTCCGTGGAACGGGCCACACCGTGTCCAACACCCGGGTATCCGAACTCCTCAAGACCCTCAAATCTGAGGCGGCCTCGCCGCCCGCGCCGCAGGACTCAACTCCATCGGCGAGTTCGGCTCCACGACTGCCATCAAGTCGGCAGCAAGCGACTCACGCAACCGCGTTCGGCGGCTCGCGGCTGCCCCTACCAGCAAGTCATCTCGAACCCATGCATCCCAGACATCCACTGAACGGGCAGGAGAACCGCGAATCATGAGCACCGACGTGAACTCCACTGCGCACGGCACCACGACAGACATCACGCCCACCGCAGCCGCGCCCGCCAGCGAAGTATGGACCGTCGACCGCGTCCGCGCCCTCGGCGTGACCACCACCCTGGCCACCGCCGCATCGGTCCTCGGGATCAGCCGATCCCAGGCCTACCGGCTCGCCGCCACCGATACCTTCCCCGCACCTCTGATCCGCGCGGGCAGCCGCATCATCGTCCCGGTCACCGGCCTCCTCCACCTCCTCCTACTCCACGACGACCCCGCCCCGGCCGACGGCGGCCGGCGACTTGAACCCGACGCGAAGGTGAGCGTGGATGCGACGACCCCGCCACCAGCGGATTCCACCCGGCATCGCTGGCGGCATCATACGAAGCATCCAGGAGACGACGAGTGAAGGGATCCACCTTCAAACGCTGCGGCTGCCGCGACAGCGTCACGGGCCGGCGACTGGGACGCTCCTGTCCCCAGCTTCGCCGGCCCGGCGGCGGCTGGTCCCGCAACCACGGCCACTGGCACTGGCAGATCGAAATCCCCGCCCGCGCCGACGGCACCCGCCGCCCACTACGCCACGGCCCGTACGCCACCCAGGCCGACGCGGACGCGGTCTTGGACCGCATCCGGGCCGCGCTCGCCGTCCCCGACCCCACCGACCCGCACACCACCGTCAAGACCGGCGACCTCATCGAAACCGCCGTCAAGACCGGCGCGCCCATCCCCACCCCGGACCAGGTCCGGCGGGCGCTGCACCTGGACATCACCCCGACCGAGCTGCCCACGATGGAGGCATATCTGACGGACTGGCTCGGTGGGCGCAAGAACATCAAGACCGGCACCCTGCGCTCCTACGAAGGGCACATCCGGCTGTACCTGATCCCGCACCTCGGCCACCTGCGCATCGACCGGCTCCGCCCCGGCCACATCGACGCCATGTACGACGCCATCGCCGAACGCAACACCACCATCACAACCCTGCGCGCCAGCCGCGACCAAGCCAAACGCGACCAAGTCAAGAATCAGCGGATCGTCGGCCCCAGAACCCTGCACCTGATCCACGCCACCCTGCGCAAAGCCCTCAACGACGCGATGCGCCGCCACCGCTACATCGACACCAACCCCGCCGTCATGGTCGAACTACCCACAGCCCGACCACCCAAGCCCACCGTCTGGACCGACCAACGCGTCAAAACCTGGCGCGACACCGGCAAGACCCCCAGCCCCGTCATGATCTGGACCCCCGAACACACCGGCCGATTTCTCGACCACACCCACGACGCGAACGACCGGCTCTACGCCCTCTACCACCTCATCACCTTCACCGGCCTCCGACGAGGCGAAGCATGCGGCCTGCACTGGGACGACCTCGACCTCAACGCCCACACCCTCACCGTCCGCTGGCAACTCGTCCAACACGGCTGGGCCACCGCCATCGACACCCCCAAAACCACCGACAGCGAGGCTGCGGTCGCTCTCGACACCGAGACCGTGGCGGTGCTGCGCGCCCACCGCACCCGGCAACACCGCGAACGCCTCGCCGCTGGTCCTGCCTGGACCACCACCGGACTCGTGTTCACCACCCCCACCGGTGGGCGGCTCCACCCCGCCGACGTCACCGACCACTTCCACCACCTCGCCACCCAAGCCGGCTTACCACCCATCCGGCTCCACGACCTCCGCCACGGTGCCGCCACCATGGGCCTCGCGGCCGGCGTCCAAATGAAAGTCATATCCAACCGACTCCGCCACTCCAGCCCACACTTCACCGCCAAGTTCTACGGCGACGTCCTCCCCGAACTCTCCCACGCCGCCGCCGAAGCAACCGCAGCCGTCGTCCCAAGACGCGGTGGCACCGCAAGACCGGCATAAGACGCAGGCTCACGTCTATCAGATGGCCAGGGCCAGATTGCCACCGAGCCGTCATCGGCAAGTCCGAAGCGTCTCAGGTAGTCGGCGTCGTCGGTGTCGCCTGCCTGCATGCGGAGCTCGGCCAGTTTCCGCAGCGCTGTGGTGTCGCCGCGGTCGGCGGCCTGCTGGTGCAGCGCCTCGGCACCGGCAGTATTACCAGCCTGCTCCCGCCGGTCCGCCAGGTAGGTCTCCGGTAGATGGTTCTGCTTGGTCGCTGAACCATCTACCGGAGACCTCGCTGCGTCTCGACCTCCGACACGCAGAGATCATCAAACAAGCAGCTCAAGCCCGGGCAACGACTTCGACACAGGGCCTAGGCCTACGAGACTGCCGGATCGGTGAGGTGTCGCCCGTCGTCGGCAAGGCGCCGCGAACACCCGGTCCTATCCTCGGTCTTTCACGAGGGGCGTGGTCTTGAGGGCTGAGGCTGTCGGGTAGAGACAGCGAAGTGCCTGCCACGTAAGGAAAACTGACCGGTGTCGAGTCGTTCAGAGTTCCACGCGCGGAAGGCACTTCGTAGGTGCAGAGTACCGATTGGTCCAGGGGATTGTCCGTCGAGGTCGGCGGTCGTGGTGTGGTGTCGCACGCGGGGTTGGTGTTGCTACGTGCCCTTGCCGACAGGACCGGCCTGACCGGGGCGTTGTCGCAGGCGGTAGCGCGTCGGGGGTTCACGCCGCGCAGGGAGCGGGGTCGTGTCCTGGCCGATCTCGCGGTGATGATCGCTGACGGTGGTGAGGCAATCGCCGACATCGACGTGGTCCGGCATCAGGGCGAGGTGTTCGGGCCGGTCGCCTCGCCGGCGACGTGCTGGCGGGCCCTGGCCGAGGTCGACGAGGTGCGGGTGCGGCGGATCGCGCGGGCACGGGCGAAGGTGCGGGCACGGGTGTGGTCGTTGCTCGACCGGTTGCCGGCCGCTCAAGCTGCGGGTCGGGAGGTCGGGGCCGGGGTGGTGGTCTTGGACGTCGATGCGACCCTGCTGGCGGCGCACAGTGAGAAGGACGGCGCGGACAGAACCTACAAGCGGACCTTCGGGTTCCATCCCCTCCTCGTCACCTGCGACAACACTGGCGAGATGCTGGCTGTCCAGCTCCGGGCGGGCAACGCGGGGGCGAACACCGCCGCCGACCACCTGCACGTGCTGGGCGAGGCGTTCACGCAGGTCCCCGCCAGCTATCGGCGGCATCTGCTGGTGCGGGCCGACTCAGCCGGCGCCACCCACGCCGTGCTCGACTGGCTCACCGCGCAGAACACGAAGCGGGGCCGCACGGTCGAGTACTCGATCGGCTGGTCCATCGGTGAGCCGGAACGCCGGGCGATCACCAAGGTTCCCGCCTCGGCCTGGACACCGGCGATCAACGCCGACGGTGGTGTCCGTGACGGCGCGCACGTCGCGGAACTGACCGGCCTGCTCACCCTGACCGGCTGGCCGACCGGGATGCGGGTCATCGTCCGCCGGGAACGGCCGCACCCCGGCGCTCAGCTGACCCTGTTCGAACACCGGGACGGCTGGCGTTACACCGCGTTCGTCACCAACACCCCAACCGGCGCGTTGCAGTGGCTTGAGGCCCGCCACCGCGCCCACGCCCGAGTCGAGGACCGGATCCGCTGCGCCAAGGACACCGGCCTACGCCGACTGCCCTCCCGCGAGTTCCCGATCAACCAGGCCTGGTGCGTCCTCGCCGCGATCGCCGCCGACCTGATCGCCTGGCTGCAGATCCTCGCCCTCGACGGTGACCTGGCCCGCTGCGAACCGAAGACGCTGCGCCACCGCCTGCTGCACACCGCCGCGCGCCTGGTCCACGGGCAACGCCGCCGACGGCTACGCATCCCCACGACCTGGCCCTGGGCCTCCCAGATCGCCGCCGCGTTCACCCGGATCGCGGCCATCCCCGACCCCGGCTGACCCCGACC
>NZ_SMKJ01000179.1:0-14719 GCF_004348615.1 Micromonospora sp. KC207 | reverse complement strand
GTGGTGGGCGCCGCGTTGCTGGCCGTCCCGGTCACCCGGATCATGACGGGGTACGGCCGCCGGCCGGGACTGGTGACCGCGTACCTGGTCGGGGCGGTGGGGGGCGTGCTGGTGGTGCTCGCCGCGGCGACCCGCCAGGTGCCGCTGCTCTTCCTCGGGATGCTGCTCTTCGGTGGTGGTTCGGCGGCCAGCCTCCAGGCCCGCTACACGGCCGTGGACCTCGCCGAGCCGGCCCGCCGGGGTCGCCAGTTGTCCCTGGTCGTCTGGGCCACCACGGTCGGGGCGGTGGCCGCGCCGAACTTCGCCGCGCTGGCGGACCGGACCACCCGGGGGTGGGGGCTGCCGTCGCTCGCCGGCCCGTTCGCGTTCAGCGCGGTGGCGTTCACCCTCGCCGCTGCCGTACTGCTGGTGCTGCTGCGGCCCGACCCGCTGCTCACCGCCCGCCGGCTGGCGGCGGCCGAGGCCCCCGCCGCCGCCGACGTTGTCCCCGCCGCCGCCGGGCCGACGGTGACCGGGCGGCGCGGCGCGGGCGTGCGGGCCGCCTGGCGGGTGGTCCGCGAACGGCCGGCGGCCCGCCTGGGCATCGCCGCCGTCGCGGTCGGCCACCTGGTGATGGTCGCGGTGATGTCGATGACCCCGGTACGCCTCGGCGAGTACCACGACGACTCCGTCGTGCTCGGGGTGGTCGGGGTGGTGCTCAGCCTGCACATCGCCGGCATGTACGCGCTCTCCCCGGTCGTCGGCTGGCTCACCGACCGGCTCGGTCGGCGGCAGGTGATCATCGGCGGCCTGGCCGTGCTGCTGGCCGCCTGCGCGGTGGCGGGCAGCGCGGGGCACCACACGCCCGGCCTCTCGGTCGGCCTGGTCCTGCTCGGGCTGGGCTGGTCCGGGACCATGGTGGCCGGCTCCACCCTGCTGTCGGAGTCGGTGCCCGCCGCCGTTCGGCCCAGCGTGCAGGGGCTCTCCGACCTGACGATGGGCCTGGCGGGGGCCGCCGCCGGGGCGCTGAGCGGGTTCGTCATGCAGGTCGCCGGGTATCCGACACTGGCCCTGCTGGCGGCGATCGCGACGGTGCCCCTGCTGGCGCTAGCGTTGCGTGTGGTACCCACGCGGGTGCCGGAGGAGGAGGACTGACAGGTGCGGCTGACCGACTTCTGGGCCCGGCTGGAGGAGGCGTTCGGCCCGGGGTACGCGACCAGCATCGCCTCCGACCAGGTGCTGTCCCAGCTCGGCGGGCGGACCATCGAGCAGGCGCTCGGGTCGGGTGAGCAGACCCACGTCGTGTGGCGGGCGGTGGTCGCCGCGTATCCCGACCGGGTGCCCACACGACTACGCTGAGCAGGCTTTTCGTTCCCTCCGCGTGTCGCTTGTCGAGTCGTACACCTGTTCGGCTATTGTCCACAGCGGGGTGCTCGTCCACAGCTCGCGGCCCGTCGGCTGGTTTTCTGTCGGACCCAGCGCCTAGCGTGTCCGCGTGACGCGAAGCTCAGGAAAGACGCCGGCGAAGGCAGGGGTGGCAACGATGGCGGCAGGTCCTGACCGGGAGAAGGCGCTCGACCTTGCTCTCGCTCAGATCGACAAGCAGTTCGGCAAGGGCTCGGTGATGCGCCTGGGGGAGCGCCCTGTCGTGCAGACCTCGGTCATCCCGACCGGGTCGATCGCCCTCGACGTGGCCCTCGGCGTGGGGGGTCTGCCCCGGGGCCGGGTGGTCGAGATCTATGGTCCGGAATCAAGCGGTAAGACGACGGTGGCCCTGCACGCGGTGGCCAACGCCCAGCGGGCCGGCGGCATCGCCGCGTTCATCGACGCCGAGCACGCGCTCGACCCGGAGTACGCGAAGGCCCTCGGCGTCGACACCGACGCCCTGCTGGTCTCGCAGCCGGACACCGGCGAGCAGGCGCTGGAGATCGCGGACATGCTGGTCCGCTCCGGCGCGATCGACATCGTCGTGATCGACTCGGTGGCGGCCCTGGTGCCGCGCGCCGAGATCGAGGGCGAGATGGGCGACAGCCACGTGGGCCTCCAGGCCCGGCTGATGAGCCAGGCGCTGCGGAAGATCACCGGTGTGCTCAACAACACCGGCACCACGGCGATCTTCATCAACCAGCTCCGCGAGAAGATCGGCGTGATGTTCGGCTCGCCCGAGACGACCACCGGCGGTCGGGCGCTGAAGTTCTACGCCTCGGTCCGGCTCGACGTGCGCCGTATCGAGAGCCTGAAGGACGGCACCGACGTGGTCGGCAACCGCACCCGGGTCAAGGTGGTGAAGAACAAGGTCGCCGCGCCGTTCAAGCAGGCCGAGTTCGACATCATGTACGGCAAGGGCATCTCCCGCGAGGGCTCGCTCATCGACGTGGGCGTGGAGCAGGCGATCATCCGCAAGTCCGGGGCCTGGTACACGTACGACGGCGACCAGCTCGGTCAGGGCAAGGAGAAGGCCCGCGAGTTCCTCCGGGAGAACCCGGACGTGGCGGCCGAGATCGAGAAGAAGATCCTGGAGAAGCTCGGCGTCGGGGTCGGCGCGGGCGACGCCGCCGGTGGCCCGGAGCTGCCGCCGGTCGACTTCTGACCGGTCGCTGACTCGTGGCAGGACGACGCGCCCGGACGGGGCGGGGCTGGGATGCCAGCCCGCCCCGCTCGGGCGACGCCGACGGCGGCCCGCCCCGTCCCCGGCGTGGCCGGCGTGGTGGCCCCAACGACGAGGACCCCCCGGAGGCCGGGGCCGAGGTGTCACGCGACGCCGGGGCCCCACCCCGCGACGAGGCGGAGCTGGCCCGGGAGATCTGCCTGCGTCAGCTCGAACTGCGCCCGCGTACCCGGGCCGAGCTGGCCGCCGAGCTGGCCAAGCGGGGGATCTCCGTGGAGGTTTCCGCCGAGGTGCTCGACCGGTACGACGAGGTCGGCATCGTCGACGACGCCGCGTTCGCCCGCGCCTGGGTGTCCAGCCGGCACGCCGGCCGGGGGCTGGCCCGCCGGGCCCTCGCCACCGAGCTGCGCCGGCGCGGCGTGGACGGCGAGGTGGCCAGCGAGGCCCTCGGCGAGCTGGACGAGGAGACCGAGGCCGAGACGGCCCGGGTGCTGGTCGAGCGGAAGCTGCGTACGGCCCGGGGGGAGCCGGACGCCGTCTTCCGTCGCCTTGTCGGCATGCTCGCCCGCAAGGGTTACCCGCCGGGGGTGGCGATCCGGGCGGTGAAGGACGCGCTCGCCGCGCAGAGCGCCGAGGCGGCCGAGTTCGCCGATCGCATCGACGCGGACGCGCTCGCCGACGCGGAGGGCGACCTCGACCGCGAAAGTCGTCCGCTCGACTGAGTGACCGACGGTGGGGCGGGCGGAGCAACCGCCTTCTTTGTCCGGCCGTGTCCGGGCTGACGGCAGCGGTGGGTGACCCGGCGACTTCTCTCCGTTCGGGGGGTTTGATCATGAGTCCTTGACCAGACGGCACCCGGCGACCTAGCCTCGCCATACAGGCTCACATTGCCCGACCAAACGCAGGCAAAGCGCACAACATAGATCGCGTAACAGAACAGCATCACTTTGGCCGGCTCGCCGGCCTGCGGTGCCAGCTCCGGACAGGCCGGTCCGACGCTGGCGCGACAATTGCACCCGGCCGTCGGCGATGCCCCGTGGGCACCGCCGACGGAGAGCTACCCACGGCCAGTCGCTCAGGTCGGGCGTCTCAGAGCCGCAGCGCGCGTGCCTATCGGCACGGTCACTGCGGCGCCGACGTTCAGGGGAGGCGGCCATGGCGGGGCGGCAGAGGTTCACCGGTGGTCCCGGCAGGACGGCGGTCGGTAACGGCGCACGTCGCGGCGCAGGGGCGGTGGTCGGTGGCGGCGCGCCGACGGGCGGTGCAGGTGGTGACCGGCTCGCGTGCGGCGGGCCGGCGCGGTCCCGGGCGGCGCGCAGGCGCCCTGCGGTGCATGCGACGGCGACGCTGACCGTGCTGTCCACGGCGGGGTCCCGGCCCGGCGCGGAGCCCCGGCCGTGACCGCCTTCGACACCGTCCTTCTGGGGGTGGTGCTGCTCCTCGTGCTGGTCGTGGTCGGCGCGGTGCTGGCGGGGCTGCGGACGATGCGCCGGCTCAGCTCGGCGCCCCGCCCGGAGGATCCGGCCTTCATCGCCGAGAAGGACCGCCAGGAACAGTCGCTGGCCGCCCTGCGTACCGCCGCCGACGAGGTGAACAGCACCATCGACGTGGCCAAGTCCGCCGCTTCGGCGGCGCGCGCCGAGGCCGCCGCCGCGAAGGCCGAGGCGAAGGCGGCCCGGGCCGAGGCCCGCCGGGTGCTCGACGACGCCCGCGCGGAGGCCGACACCGTTCTGGAACGGGCCCACAAGCAGGCCGAGGCCGACGCCGAGCAGCTGCGCACGGCGGCCCGGCGCAGCGGGGAACGCGAGGTCGCGGTGCTCGCCGCGACCACCCGGGAACAGGCCGCCGAGGTGGAGCGGCGGGCCACCCGGATGGACGAGCGGGAGCGGCTGCACACCGAGGAGGTGGAGCGGCTGGCCGACCGGGAGCGGCAGCTCACCGCCGCCAGCGCCGCCCTCGCCGCGCGAGAGTCCGCGCTGGCCGAGCGCGAGCGCGAGGTCGCCGAGGCGGAGGCGCAGCGCCGCCGCGAGCTGGAGCGCATCGCCGGGCTCACCGCCGACGCCGCCCGCGCCGAGCTGATCGAGGTGATCGAAACCCAGGCGAAGCGGGAGGCCGCCCTGCTGGTCCGGGACATCGAGTCCGACGCCCGCAACACCGCCGAGCAGCGCGCCCGGCACATCGTGGTGGACGCGATCCAGCGGGTGGCCAGCGAGCAGACCGCGGAGAGCGTGGTCAGCGTCCTGCACCTGCCCGGGGACGAGATGAAGGGGCGGATCATCGGCCGGGAGGGGCGCAACATCCGCGCCTTCGAGTCGGTCACCGGGGTCAACCTGATCATCGACGACACCCCGGAGGCCGTGCTGCTGTCCTGCTTCGATCCGGTCCGCCGCGAGGTCGGCCGGCTGACGCTGGAGAAGCTGGTGCTCGACGGCCGGATCCACCCGCACCGGATCGAGGAGGTGTACGACCTGGCCCGGCAGGAGGTGGAGCAGCTCTGCCACCGGGCCGCCGAGGACGCCCTCGTCGAGGTCGGCATCACCGAGATCCACCCCGAGCTGGTGAGCCTGCTCGGGCGGCTGCGCTATCGCACCTCGTACGGGCAGAACGTGCTCAAGCACCTGGTGGAGACCGCGCACATCGCCGGGATCATGGCTGCCGAGCTGCGACTCGACGTGCCGACCATCAAGCGGTCGGCGTTCCTGCACGACATCGGCAAGGCGCTCACCCACGAGGTGGAGGGCAGCCACGCGATCATCGGCGCGGACCTGGCCCGTAAGTACGGTGAGAGCGAGGACGTCGTCCACGCGATCGAGGCGCACCACAACGAGGTGCCCCCGCAGACCATCGAGGCGGTGCTCACCCAGGCGTCGGACGCCTGTTCCGGCGGGCGGCCGGGGGCGCGGCGGGAGAGCCTGGAGGCGTACGTCAAGCGGCTGGAGCGGATCGAGGAGATCGCGGCCGGGAAGCTCGGCGTGGAGAAGGTCTTCGCCATGCAGGCGGGCCGGGAGATCCGGGTGATGGTCAAGCCCGACGACGTCGACGACATCGGCGCGGCGGTCCTCGCTCGGGACGTGGCCAAGCAGATCGAGGAGGAGCTGACCTATCCGGGTCAGATCCGGGTGACCGTGGTCCGCGAGTCCCGGGTCACCGAGATCGCCCGCTGACCGACCGGTGCCGGCCGATCGATAGCTGGCATCGCGCCCGCCATTCCCGAATGTGGAAGACGCCGCCGGCCGAGACCCGATGGGGCTCGGCCGGCGGCGGCGTGATCGACAGCGTGTCCGGATCAGACGTCGCCGGCCGCGTACTGCGAAGTGGGGACTGTCGCCGGTGGCTGCTGCGCGGGCGTCCCGGCCGTCTTGCGGCCCCGAGTGAGGCGCTGCTGGATGTACTGGGCCAACCTTGACAGCGAGTAGTTGACCGCGATGAAGAGGGCAGCGATCACCACGTAGACCTGGATTGGGTTGCCCAGCACGCCGATGATCTGCTTGCCGATGTTGAGGGTCTCCTCGTAGCTGATGATGAAGCCCAGCGAGGTGTCCTTGAGCACCACGACCAGTTGGCTGATCAGCGCTGGCAGCATGATCCGGAACGCCTGGGGGAGCAGGATCATTCGGGTGGCCTGTAGCGGGGAGAGGCCGATGGCGGCGGCGGCCTCGGCCTGGCCGCCGGGCAGTCCCTCCATGCCGGAGCGGAGGATCTCGCCGATGACCACCGCGTTGTAGATGGTCAGGCCGACGACGAGGTACCAGAGTGCGTCGAGCGAGATGCCGAACTCGGGGAACCCGCGGGCGACGAAGAAGATGGTCAGCACGACCGGCAGGCCGCGGAACACCTCGACGCAGACCCGGGTGACCATCGAGAGCAGCACGCTCAGCCCGCGTAGCAGATGCGACAGCGGGGTGGCCAGCCCGGTGAACCGCCGCCGGGCCAGGCTCTTGAGCTGGATCCGCAGCACCGCGATCAGGGTGCCGATCAGCAGCGAGGAGACGATGGCCAGCGCCGCCGCGATCAGGGTGTTCGTGAAGCCGAGGCCGATCCGGTCCCAGACCTGGGAGAAGTTCTCGTTGGAGGGGTCGACGAGCGGCCCCCAGAGCTCCATCGAGAACTGGCCCTTGGCATCGAGTGGCCGGTAGACCAGAAGGTACGCGCCGACGGCCAGCACCACCGTGGCGACGAGGCTGCTGATCAGGGTGATCCGCCGCTGGCGGGGGCCGGGAACGTCGTACAGGACGCTGGTCTGCTGACTCATCGAGCCACCGCCTGTCGCTTCTCCAACCGGTCGAGCAGGGCGCCGAGCGGTACGGTCATGATCAGGTAGCCGATCGAGATGCCGATGGCGACCGGGATGAAGGAGTAGCCCCCGGCCGAGGTGAGCTGGTCGGCCGTCTGGGCCAGATCACCGACCACTCCGAAGAACCCGACCAACGCGGAGTTCTTGATCATTGCGATGATCACCGAGCCGAGCGGCACGACCGACGCCTTCCAGGACTGGGGCAGCACCACGTACCGCAGGTTCTGGCCAAAGGTCAGGCCGAGTGAGCGCGCCGCCTCAGCCTGACCGGGGGGCACCGCGTTCACCCCGGACCGCAGCGCCTCGCAGACGAACGCGGCGGTGTAGAGCACCAGGGCGAGCAGCCCGAACCGGAAGTACGGCAGGTCGGTGCCGAGCCGAGTGACGAGCGTGTCCAGCACGGGAACGCGCAGGAAGTCGGCATTGGAGCCGAGGGCCGGCAGACCGAAGGCGGCGAAGAACATTACGACGGTCAGCGGCATGTTCCGGAACGTGTTCACGTAGGCGGTGCCGACGCCGCGCAGCGGCGGCACCGGCGAGATGCGGAGCACCGCCACGACGGCGCCCAGCACCAGGGCGCCGATCGCGGCGAGCACGCAGATCTGGAGGGTGAGCCAGAAACCACCTGCAAAGACGTCGAACTTGTCGATGAGTACGTTCACTGGTCGGTGCTCCTCCTCACCCTCCAGACCGAAGGATCAGATCAGTAGCGGTTGATGGTCGGTGCCGCGCCCAGAGTGGCGCCGAACTTGCCGGCGGTGTCGTCCCAGGCCTTCTTCCAGCTACCGTCAGCGAAGGCCTTTTCGAGCACGTCGTTGATGAAGTTGCGGAAGGCGGTGTCGTCCTTCTTGACCCCGATGCCGTACGGCTCCTTGGTGAAGTTCTCGGTCGCCAGCTTGAACGACGCCTCGTCCTTGGCGATGTAGCCGAGCAGAATCACGTTGTCGGTGGTAACGGCGTCCACCTGCTTGCCCTTGAGAGCGTCCCGGCACTTGTCGTACGTGTCGAAGAGCACGAGCTGGCTGCCGACGTCCCTGACGTACTTCTTGATCTCCTCGGCCGGGGTCGAGCCGGTGACCGAGCAGACCTTCTTGCTACCCTCCTTGAACGAGTCCGGCCCGGTGATCGCCGTTTCGTCCTTGCGGACCATGATGTTCTGGCCAGCCTCGTAGTACGGGCCGGCGAAGGAGATCTTCTCCTTGCGCTCGTCCTTGATCGTGTACGTGGCCGCGACCAGATCGACCGTCCCGTTGACGATCACATCCTCGCGGACCTTGGAGGGCGTCTCCACCCACTCGATCTTGTCCTCTGGGATGCCGAGCTCCTTGACGATGAGCTTGGCGATCTCGACGTCGAAGCCCTCCGGCTTGCCCGACAGACCCTTCTGGCCGAAGCCCGGCTGGTCGAACTTGGTGCCAACCTTGATCTTCTGGGCCTTGTTGAGCTTCTCCATGGTGCTGCCGGCGGCGAAGGACTTGCTGCCAGCGCCGGTGCCCTCCTCGGCGTCGCCGCCACAGGCGGTCAGGCCGAGAGCCAGGGCGGCCACTGCGGCGACCGCCGCCACGCGCTTCATACGCATACTTTTCTCCTTCTTCGACGGAGCCCGCCGGGGGACGACGCGCTCCACGGACGGACGCCTAGTGCGTGAGGATCTTCGACAGGAAGTCCTTGGCGCGCTCGCTGCGCGGGTTGGCGAAGAACTCGGCCGGGGGAGCGTCCTCGACGAGCCTGCCGTCGGCCATGAAGATGACCCGGTTCGCGGCGTGCCGGGCGAAGCCCATCTCGTGGGTGACCACCACCATGGTCATGCCCTCCCGGGCCAGCGAGGTCATCACCTCCAGCACCTCGCCCACCATCTCCGGGTCCAGCGCGCTGGTCGGCTCGTCGAAGAGCATCGCCTTGGGCTGCATGGCCAGCGCGCGGGCGATCGCCGCCCGCTGCTGCTGGCCGCCGGAGAGCTGCGCCGGGTACTTGTCGGCCTGGTTGGCGATGCCCACCCGGTCCAGCAGGGAGAGCCCGCGCTCCCGCGCGTCGGCCGGCTTCTCCTTGCGGACCTTGATCGGGCCGAGCGTGACGTTCTCCAGGATCGTCTTGTGCGCGAAGAGGTTGAACGACTGGAACACCATGCCGACCTCGCTGCGCAGCCTGGCCAGCGCCCTGCCCTCGGCGGGCAGCGGGGTGCCGTCGAAGGTGATGGTGCCGGAGTTGATCGGCTCCAGCCGGTTGATCGCCCGGCAGAGCGTCGACTTGCCCGATCCCGACGGGCCGATCACCACGACGACCTCGCCCCGGCTGACGGAGAGCGACACGTCGTCCAGCACGTGCAACGGGCCGAACCACTTGTTGACCCCGTCCAGCACGATGAGCGGTTCGCCCGTCGTCACGTCGTCCACCGTCCCTGTCGTCACGTACGCCTGAGTCGGATGACCCCCGGTCCCGGCCACTGTAGGCGGGCCGACGTGGCGGAACGCCACTCATCTGGTCACGGTGCGATAACACCGGTAACGATCCGTGCCGAGAGTCCGGTATCCGTGTCTGCGCCCGGCCCGCCCGGATGGCGGCGAGGCCGGATCAAGGCGATCATGGGGAAATGACCGAGCCGGTGCGCCTGACCGACTACGCCCGCGGCGGGGGCTGCGCGTGCAAGATCCCGCCCGGCGAGCTGGAGGAAATGGTCGCCGGGCTGGGCCCGGCCGGCGGCGCGGCGGAGCTGCTGGTCGGCCTCGACCACGGCGACGACGCCGCGGTGGTCCGCCTCGACGAGCGGACCGGCCTGGTCAGCACCGCCGACTTCTTCACCCCGGTCGTCGACGACGCGTACGACTGGGGGCGCATCGCCGCCGCGAACGCGCTCTCCGACGTGTACGCCATGGGCGGCACCCCGCTCGTCGCGCTCAACCTGCTCTGCTGGCCCCGCGAGCGGCTGCCGCTGGAGCTGGCCCGGGAGGTGCTGCGCGGCGGTCAGGACGTGGCCCGGGAGGCCGGCTGCCACCTGGCGGGCGGGCACAGCGTCGACGACGACGGTCCGAAGTACGGGCTCGCGGTCACCGGCGTGGTGCGGCCGGAGGAGCTGATCACCCTCGACGCCGGCCGGTCCGGGCTGCCGCTGTCGCTGACCAAACCGCTCGGTGTCGGGGTGCTCAACACCCGGCACAAGACCACCGGCGAGCGGTTCGCCGAGGCGGTCGCCTCGATGGCGGCGCTGAACCGGGACGCCGCCCACGCGGCAATCGCCGCCGGGATCCGGTGCGGCACCGACGTGACCGGGTTCGGGCTGCTCGGGCACGCCTCGAAGCTGGCCCGGGCCAGCCGGCTCACGGTGGCGATCGACGCGGCCCGGGTGCCGTACCTGCCGGGCGCGCGGGAGGCCGTCCGCGACGGGTACGTCAGCGGCGGCACCCGCCGGAACCTGGACTGGGTCGCCCCGTGGACCGACTTCGGAGCGGCCGGCGAGGCGGAGCGGCTGCTGCTGGCCGACGCGCAGACCTCCGGCGGGCTGCTGGTGGCCGGGGAACTGCCGGGGGCAACGGTGATCGGGGAGCTGCTGCCGCGCGGCGAGCACCTGCTGATCGTGCGCTGACCCGGGTCGCGGCAACCGCCGACCCGCGTGGCGGCCGGTGTCGGAGGCCCCGGCCGGCACCATAGCCGATAAACTGTCGTCTTTCCGCCACTCAGTGCGACGGCGGCCCAGGAAATTTTGCCCGGAATGGTCACAGACCGGTAACTTGCCCCCGGCTGCGGTCATATGCCCCCCACCATCGTCAGTAAGGCCCGATCCGGAGGCCGGTGGGACGAACGCAGCGAGGAGGCGGCATGACCGAGCTGTGGAACTGGAGAATCGATGGGGCACCCCCGGTGGAGGTGTACCCGGCGCTGGCCGAGGCCCTGGGGCGGGTGGTGATGCCGCTCGCGGTGGCCGACCCGGCCCGGCTGCCGACGTACGCGGTGATCTGCGACGTCTGGGAGGCGCCGGGGGCGTTCGGCACGGTGGTGGACTGCTATGGGGTGCCCGAGAGCCTGGCCGAGCTGCCCTGCGTGGCCGCGCTGGCCCGGCTGCTCGGCCGCAACTGCGTGCTGCGCGACGACACCCTCGACGCTGGCCGGCACCTGCTGGTCGCGCCGGACGGCACGATCCGCCCGGTGCACTTCGACGTGCGGGAGACCGACGACGGCGAGGTGCTGAGCAACCAACGGCTGTGCACCGTGGCCCACCCCGGTTGCCGAGGCTGGTCGCGGTGCCACCGGTCGAGGTGGGCCCCGGACTCGGTCTTCCCGGCCCTGGCCGCGGCCTGACCGCCGGGGGCCGGCCGGGCCCCCGGCCGGCCCCGAGCGGCCCGCTCAGCCCTCGGTGGCCGGCCGCTGCGGGCCGCCGCCGCGCACCACCAGCTGGCCCAGCAGGGTCGCGGTGGCCTCGGCGACGGCGGCCACCGCCGCGTCGAACGCCGCCGCGTTGTGCGCGGCCGGCGCGCGGAACCCGGAGATCTTCCGGACGTACTGCAACGCCGCCGCCTCGATGTCGGCCCGGCTCACCTCCGGCACGTACGGCTCACGCAGGGTCTTGATGCTGCGGCACATGGCTCCTCCTCGTTCGGGTCGATCTGCTCGGTGCGGATACGCTGTGTGGGTCATGACTACCGCAGCCGCGGGCAGCCCGCGCACCTACCAGGTGCGCACGTACGGCTGCCAGATGAACGTGCACGACTCCGAGCGCATCTCCGGCCTGCTGGAACAGGCCGGGTACGTGCGCGCCGCCGAGGCCGACGACAACCCCGACGTGGTGGTGTTCAACACCTGCGCCGTCCGGGAGAACGCCGACAACCGGCTCTACGGCAACCTGGGTCATCTGCGTCCCGTGAAGGACAAGCACCCCGGGATGCAGATCGCCGTCGGTGGCTGCCTCGCCCAGAAGGACCGCGGCGACATCGTCCGCAAGGCCCCCTGGGTGGACGTGGTGTTCGGCACGCACAACATCGGCTCGCTGCCGGCGCTGCTGGAGCGGGCCCGGCACAACGCCGCCGCCGAGGTGGAGATCCTGGAGTCGCTCGACGTCTTCCCCTCGACGCTGCCGACGCGGCGCGAGTCGACGTACGCCGGGTGGGTGTCGATCTCGGTGGGCTGCAACAACACCTGCACGTTCTGCATCGTGCCCGCCCTGCGCGGCAGGGAGAAGGACCGCCGCCCCGGCGACGTCCTCGCCGAGGTCCGCGCCCTGGCCGACTCCGGCGTGCTGGAGGTGACCCTGCTCGGGCAGAACGTCAACTCCTACGGCGTGGAGTTCGGCGACCGGTACGCGTTCGGCAAGCTGCTGCGCGCCTGCGGCGAGATCGACGGGCTGGAGCGGGTCCGGTTCACCAGCCCGCACCCGAAGGACTTCACCGACGACGTGATCGCCGCGATGGCCGAGACCCCGAACGTATGCCACTCGCTGCACATGCCGTTGCAGTCCGGCTCGGACGACGTGCTGCGGGCGATGCGCCGGTCGTACCGGTCGGAGCGGTACCTCGGGATCATCGAGAGGGTCCGGGAGGCGATGCCCGATGCGGCGATCACCACCGACATCATCGTCGGCTTCCCCGGCGAGACCGAGGCGGACTTCCAGCGCACTCTGGACGTGGTCCGCGAGGCCCGGTTCTCCTCGGCGTTCACGTTCCAGTACTCCAAGCGACCCGGCACGCCGGCGGCCACCATGCCCGACCAGCTTCCCAAGCAGGTGGTGCAGGAGCGCTACGAGCGGCTGATCGCGACGGTGGAGGAGATCACCTGGGCGGAGAACCGGAAGCTGGTCGGCGAGACCGTCGAGGTGCTGGTAGCCGTCGGCGAGGGCCGCAAGGACGAGCGCACCGGCCGGATGTCGGGCCGGGCCCGCGACGGCCGCCTCGTGCACTTCGCCACGGGCGCGCTCGGGGCGAGCGGCCGGCCCGGCGACGCCGGGTTCCTCGCGGGGCGGATCCGCCCGGGGGACATCGTGCACACCACCGTCACGTACGCCGCCCCGCACCACCTCAACGCCGACGGTGAGCCGCTGTCGCACCGGCGCACCCGGGCCGGCGATGCCGCCGAGGCCGGCCGCTCCCCGCGTACCCCCGGGGTGTCGCTCGGCCTGCCCACGGTCGGCGTGCCGGCCGCGGTGCCCGCGCCGGCGACCGGCTGCGCCGCCGGATGACGCGGTCGGGGCCCGCCGCACCGGCGGGCCCCGACCAGCTCGAGGCGGGTCAGACCGAGATCTTGCCGGCGCCCGCGCCGCCCGTCACGATCGACTTGACGCTGCTCGCGCCGTCCAGCGGGTACGGGTACGGGATGCTCTTCACGCTGCCGCCGGCCTGGCCGCTGCCGGAGTTGACGAAGTAGTTGTTCCGGGCGACCAGGGTGCCCGGCCCGGAACTGCCCTCACCGAGGTGGAACGGGTCGGCGACGTTCTCGAAGTAGTTGCCCTCGACGAGGACGCCGGCGCTCATGGTGGAGGCCACGCCGTAGCCGCCGTTGGCCCGGTAGTAGTTGTTGAACACGTGCACCGGGTTGCCGAAGCGAACCCGGGGGTGCCGCTGGTTGCTGCCGTCGAAGTAGTTGTGGTGGTAGGTCACCCGCAGGTGGCCGATGTCCTGGCTGCCGTTGTCGTCGCTGTGCCCGAGCAGCATCGACTTGTCGTGACCGTAGACCCGGTTCCACGACACGGTGATGAAGTCGGAGCCGCGTTTGATGTCGACCGCGCCGTCGTAGCCGCTGGTGAAGGTGTTGTGGTCGATCCAGATGTTGGTGGCCGACTCCTGGGCGTTGATCGCGTCGTCGTTCCAGCTCTTGAACGTGATGTTCCGGATGATCACGTTGCGGTCGCCGCTGATGTTGAGGCCGCAGCCGGAGATGGTCGCGCCCGAGTTGCCGAGGATGGTCTTGTTGGACCGGACCCGGAGCATGCCCGAGCAGGAGATGGTGCCGGAGACCCGGATCACCGCCGCGCTGCTGGAGCCGAGAGCGCTCGACAGCGCGGAGGCGCTGGTGACCGTGGTCGTCGGGGCACTGCCCCCGCCGGTGGTGCCGCCGTTCTGGGTGGCCCAGCCGACCATGTAGTTCGGCGCGGCCCAGGCGGGCGCGGTGGCGGCGGTGAGGGCCCCGGCGACGAGGGCGGAGGCGGTCGCGGCTGCGGCTGCGGCGAGCAGCGTGGTGCGGCGTCGTGCCGTGATGCTCATGTGCTTCCCTTCGGTGGTCGCGGGTGCGCGACCGATCGGTCGATCGCTGACGCCGGTGACCTGCGTGGCGTCGGAGTCGGCCGGAGACGGTGGTCGTGCGCCCCGCCGGTGTGGACGTGCCTGGGGTGAGAAGCGGGTGCTGGCGCCGCCGGAGAGTCAGGCAAGCGTTTTCCTGATATAAACACAGATATCCATCAATGTAAATTCTTTGCCCCACTGTTCGAACCTAAGGGAAAATCGGCGGCCGGCACCGGTGGTGCCGGCCGCCGAGGCTCGGTTACGGATCAACGGGGAGCGGACCGCCCGGCCGGGTGGGCGAGCCGTCCGCCGTGGCTCAGCAGGCGACGCCGTTCAGCTTGACCGTGGCGGGCGCGGAGGCGGCGCCGTTGGCGGTGAAACCGACGGTCACCGAGGCACCCGCCGCGAGCGAACCGGACCAGGTCGGCGCGGCGGCGGTGACCGTCGTGCCGGACTGGGTGACGGTGGCGTTCCAGCCGCTGGCCAGGGTCACCCCGGACGGCCAGCTCCAGGTCACCGACCACGGGTTCACGGCGGCGGTGCCGGAGTTGATGACCGTCAGCTCTCCCTGGAAGCCGCCCTGCCACGAGTTGACCTGCTTGTAGGTGGCGGTGCAGGCTCCCGTCGGGGGCGGGG
>NZ_SMKJ01000178.1:0-14781 GCF_004348615.1 Micromonospora sp. KC207 | reverse complement strand
GGGATGATGGGCGTGCTGCACGTCATGGAGTTCAAGTGGGACCGCCACGGCGACCTCAAACCCGGCGTCGCCGCCGCCGAGGCCGACCTGCTGCGCGGCTGGCCCGGCCTGCGCCACGACACCACCCGCGACAACATCAACTTCATCATCTGGAGTTCGGCCCGCAGGTTCCCCGCCGACGTCATGCGGCGTCGCGGCGAGGACCTGGTCCGGCTCGCCCAGGAACTCACCCACAACTGGCATCCTCACCTGCGGGAGTTGCTGGCGCGCAGCGACCCGGGCAGCGCCCTGCCCATCCGGGTGTCCACCTCCGAGCCCGTACCGGCCTGGAAGAGCAGCACCGTCACCCTGCTCGGCGACGCCATCCACACCATGACCCCGGGGCGCGGGGTGGGCGCGAACACCGCCCTGCGCGACGCCGCCCTGCTCTGCCGGCAGATCAGGCTGGCCGCCGCCGGCGACAAGACCCTGGTGCAGGCCGTCGCCGACTACGAGGCCGCCATGCTCCCGTACGGGTTCGCCCGCGTGCACGACTCGCTGCACCGCAGCGGCACCAGCGGCGACGACCGGATCTACCGGCCCGTGATCGGCCGGCTCGCGCTGCTCGGGGCGCGCGGCTACTTCGGGATCACCAGCCGGGTGCCCCGGCTGCGACGCAAGTTCGTCGACGACTTCTACACCTACCGGGGCGAGGAGGATTGAGGACGGCTGCGCAACGCTCGGTCATCCTGCCGCCACCACGGGTACGAAGCATCCCACCAGCGCCGGAAGCCCCCGGACCTCCCTGTCGTCGAGATGGCGTATGTGCGAAGCTGCGACGGATTTTCTCGCGACTTTTCACCGACACTCTCACAAGAGGGAGGTCCGCCGTGCCGTCGAGTTTCGGGCAATGGCTGATCGTGATACTGGCACTGCTGGTGGGTACGGCGGCCGGATGGGCGCTGCGTGGCCGGCAGGACACGTCCTCCGCCAGCACGCCCATCGTGGAAGGTGACCCCGTCGCCGGTGTGGCGGTGGCGTCCAGCCCCACCGCTGAGGCCACCGTCGGAGAGCAGCGGCCGGAGGCGACCGTGGCCCCGGTGTCGGCCCCGGCCGCCGTCCTCGACCGGCCCAGCGCGGACACCGCAGACCCCACCACGCCCGGCGGGGTCCTCGGCGACGCCGACCCGACCGCGTTCACCCCCGCCGAGGCGGACGGCACCCCCGTGGCCGCAACGGGCACCTCTCCCGCCGACGGCGGGCTGCGCGACGACGCACCGACCGGCGACGGAAAGTGGGACGACGACGCGGTCGACGGCGGCCCGGCCGATCCGGTGGTCGCGCGCCCCGCCGAACCGGTGACCGAGCCTGCCGGGCCGGCGCCGATCGTGAACGGTCAGCCGGTCGAGCCGGCGGCGGAGCCGGTCGAGCCAGTGGCGGAGCCGGTCGAGGCAGTGGCGGAGCCGGTCAAGCCGGTCGAGGCAGTGGCGGAGCCGGTCGAGCCAGTGGCCGTGGTTCCCGCCGAGGCGGCCGCGGCGAGCGAGGACACGACGCCTGCCATCCCCGCGCCGCGTCCCCCGGTCGAGGACGCGGTGCTGCCCGTCGCCGACGAGACCGAGGCGCACGCGGCACCGGCCGGGTCCGCGCCGGCCGTTGCCGGGCCGGCGTCCACCGAGTCGGCCGACGACTTCCGTCGCATCCAGGGCATCGGCCCGAAGATGGCCGCCGCGTTGCAGGACGCCGGTATCCGCACCTACCAGCAGCTCGCCGACCTCGACGAGACGACCCTGCGGGCGACCATCCGCACCGCCGGCCTCCGGGCCACGCCGAGCCTGGCCACCTGGCCCCAGCAGGCGAAGGTCCTCGCCGGGGCCGCGACCGAAGCCGGCCGGTTGCTCCCGACGGGCGGCACCGACGACTGACCGAATGCCGGGCCGGCCCAGCCGCAGGCGGGTCACTGAACCAAGGCACCGCCATGTCGCCGACATAACGGGGTCCGTGAGTCGGGATGCCGCCATGTCGCCGACCTGCGCGGATCCGTGGGCCGGGATGCGGCCATGTCGCCGACATCGCCGCCCCGGTTGCGCCTGCGGGGCAAGCCGCGGCCGTTTAGCCGCTCGCGGTGGTGGGGTACATCGGGCTCACCTCGAAACCCACCACAACCCGGGAGGAAGCCATGCGGCGCGGCCCGTCGATTCTGGGAACCATCCTTGTCATCTGGCTGGTCATCGGCGCGATCGCCGCTGGGCAGCGGGGCTACTACAAAGGCGACGACAAGAACTGCGCCGAGGCGGGCACCATCCTGGTGACCATCGTGGCCGGGCCGTTGAACTACGTCGGCGCCAACCCGAAGGTCGACTGCGAGCTTCCTGAGCCATCCAAGTAGGACGAGCGGCACGGCACGGAAACGGCCCGACCCCTTCGGCGGGGTCGGGCCGTTTCCGTTTCGTACGCCACACCGGCGGTGAGTGAGTCTCCTTTGGAATTCTCGGGACAGTTCGGTGCCGAGCGAACGACAACTGTCCAAAGATTCGCGCACCAGAAAGGCCAGCGGGAGGAGGCGGCGGATCAGCGGAAGCAGTGCGAGATCGGCACCTTGCTGCCGGCGCAGTTGGTGGACCGGTTCTCGATGACCACGCTGGCGTCGTCGATCCGGACCCGGGCCCGGTCGGCGAAGATCCCGCCCGGGGGCAGCGTCGAACTGTTGCCCACCACCTTGCCCTTGAACAGCGAGAGCTGCCCGGCGGTGGTGTGGATGCCGCCGCCGGTGGACTTCGCGCCGATCGCGGCGTTGTCACTCACCTCGCTGGTGCGTACCAGGATGTTGGAGCGGTCGGCGGAGATGCCGCCGCCGTTGCCCCGGGCGTGGTTGCCGGCGACGACGCTGTCGTCCATCGGCAACAGGCCCTGGATGCTGGAGATGCCCCCGCCGTTACCGCTGGCGGTGTTGCCCTGGACGACCAGTCCGCGCAGGACCAGCACCGCGTCGGAGTTGGCGATGCCGCCGCCGACCTTGGCGGTGTTGTCCACGACCCGGGTGTCCTCGACCTTGGTCCGGGCCGAGAAGCTGGCCAGGCCACCGCCCTGACCGGCGATGTTGTGCGCGAGGACCGTGGTGGCCACCTCCGCCGCACCCCGGTAGTTGGCGAGCCCGCCGCCGTAGCCGTTGGCGCTGTTGTCGCGGAACTCGGTCTTCGAGATGGCCAGCACGCCACCGTTGAGCACGCCGCCGCCCTTGCCCTCGACGCCGACGGCCGAGTTGCCGATGAACCTGCTCTCGCGGACCACCATGTTGCCGTCGTTGAAGACCCCGCCGCCACCCTCCTTCGCCGAGAGGGAGGTGCTGTCGACGACCGTGGTGCGTTCGATGACGGCCGTCGCGCCGTGCACGACGTGCACGCTGCCCCCCTCCGAGGTGGACCGGCCGTTGCGCAGCACGATGTCGCGCAGGGTCAGCTCACCGCCGTCGCGCACCGTGAAGAAGCGGAACGTCTCGGCGTTCTCGCCCCGGGCGATGGTCGCCCCCGAGCCCTCCAAGGTGATCGCCTGGTAGATCAGCGGCAGGCCGGTGTTGTCGTCGCCCGGCTGGCGTGGCGGCCGTTCGGCGTCACCGGGGTTCTCGGCGGCGTCGGCGGCCTCCCGGGCGTCGCGGATGCCGCCGTCGTACTCGTCGGGCTGCTGGAAGGCGTGGCTGAGCGTGTAGGTGCACTTCGGCGCGAGCCGCACCGTCGCCCCGCCCTCCGCATTGGCCTGTACGAGCGCGGCGATGAGCCGGGCCGAGTCGCAGGGGACGGTGAGCAGGGGAGGCCGGCGTGTGCCCGGCCCGTCCGGCCTGCCGTCGGGGGCGCCCGCCTCGTCCAACCTGCCGTCGGGCCGGTGGGGGCGGCCCGGGGTGCCGTCGTCGGTCCGTCGCCCCGCTTCGGGGCCGTCGTCGCGTGCGGCCGTCGCCACCCGCCCCTGCTCTGTGACGCCGGGGGCACGGGGGGCGGCCAGGGCGGCGACGCCGGTGACTCCGGCCGCGCCGACCACCAGGCTGCCGGCCACGACGCCGCCGGCTAAGAACCACCGGGACCGCCGCCTGCTGGGCGTCGCTCGCCGGTTGCCCTGGTACGTGAACATCACGGTCCTGCCTCTCCTGCACGAAATGACGCGGCGGCACCGCAACGGGGTGCCGGGTGACGGACCACGCGGCCATCACCGAAAGTCACGATACGGGCACATGTCGGGCAAGTCAGGCGTACATGAATAAACGTTTCATTCGCATCATCATGGGCGAATCGCCGTCCGGGAAGGACTGACCGACCCGACTCGGACGCCCGGCTCGGCGGTCAGCCGCCGACGTGGATGCCGGGGCGACGCGACGGGTCCCGCTCCGCCTTGCGGATGATCTCCCGCACCACCGGCGGGGTGTCGCCGCGCCCCAGGATGAGATAGCGCAGCAGGTGGGCGATGGGGTTGCCCTCGGACCACTCGAAGTGGGCGTGCGGGCGGACCCCGGTGGCGTCGCGCAGCGCGAGCAGGATCGCGGCGATGGCGTTCGGCACGGCCGGGCTGGCCGCCCGCAGCACCCGGTATCCCCCGACCTTTACCCCCTGCACCCGCAGCACCCGGCTGAACTCCGACGGGTCGACCACGTCGACTTCCAGGAAGATCACGTCGGCGGCGCCCGGGACCGGATTCATGCCGCGCTGCGCGCGCTCCTTGACCGTGTACTCCTTCACCGCACCGCTGCGGCGCTTGTTGGCGATCAGGTGCAGCCGGCCGTCGTGAGCGAGGGACTCGGCGACGAACCGGCGGGCGTCGTCGTCGAACTCGATCCGATTGGCGCGCAGCTCCGTGGTGCGGGTGACCCGGGAGACCAGCGAGACGCCGATGATGCCCGCGATGAACAGGCCCGAGATGGCGATCCCGTCCGGCTTGGCGATCACGTTCTCCGTGAGGGCGTAGAGCAGGACCACGGTGAGCACGGCGAACCCGACCGCCGCGAACCGGTGGCGGGCGCGGGCGGTCGCGATCGTCACCGCCACCGCACCGGAGACCATCATCGCCAGTATCCCGGTGGCGTACGCGCCGGCCTGGGCGTTGACGTCGGCACGAAAGGCCACGGTGATCGCGATGCTGATCAGCGTGTAGACGATCACCACCGGGCGCACGGCGCGGCCCCACTCCGGCGCCATCCCGTACGAGGGCAGGTAGCGCGGCACGATGTTGATCAGCCCGGCCATCGCCGAGGCGCCGGCGAACCAGAGGATCAGCACGCTGCTGATGTCGTAGACCGTGCCGAACGCCTCGCCGAGCCGCTCGTGTGCCAGCCAGGCCAGCGCCCGGCCGTTGGCCGTCCCGCCCGGCTGGAACTCCCGCGCGGGAATCAGCACGGTGGTGACGAAGGTGGTGGCGACCAGGTACACCGACATGATCAGCGCGGCGGCGGTCAGCAACCGGCGGGTGTTGCGGATCCGGGCGGCAAGCCGGCGCTCGGCGTCCGGCCCGTCGCCGCGTACCAGCGGCATCATGCTCACCCCGGTCTCGAAGCCGGACAGGCCCAGGACCAGCAGTGGGAAGGCCAGCACCGCCGGGCCGAGCAGGTCGCCGAACCCGCCCCCGTCGGCCGTCAGGGCGGCGGCCCAGTCCCCCACCGTGGCCGGGTCCGCCGCGATCGCCGCAACGCCCGCCGCGACGATCACCGCGTTCAGCCCGAGGAAGACCACGACCAGGGGGATCGCCACCGTCACCGCCTCGCTGAACCCCAGCAGGAAGACCCCGCCGAGGACCACCAGCAGCAGCACGGTCACCGCCACGACGGCGGCGGTGCCGCGCGGGAAGGACCCCGGCAGGTACGGGTTCTCCAGCAGGTGGACGGTGGCGTCGGCGGCGGACAGGGTGATCGTGATGATCCACGAGGTAGCCACGAAGCCGAGCAGGACGAGGACGAAGGCCTTCCCCCGCCAGAACGGCAGCAGCCGCTCCAGCATCGCCACCGAGCCCTGCCCGTGCGGGCTCTCCCGGGCCACCTGCCAGTACATCGGCAGCATCCCGAACAGGGTCAGCGCCACGATCAGCAGCGTCGCCAGCGGGGAGAGCGCCCCGGCGGCCAGCACCGCGATGCCGGGCAGGTACGACAGGGTGGAGAAGTAGTCGACCCCGGTCAGGCACATCACCTGCCACCACGGGTGTGCCCGGCTCTGCGCCTCCCCGGTCTCCGGCCCGACGGGCTGCACCCGGTGCTGGAACAGCCAGCGGCCGAACCGGCCGGCGGGCTGCTCGGGGTGGGCCGCCCGCTCCACGCACGCGGGGATCACCACCCCGTCGCCCGGGGCCGCCGGACGCCGGTGGCCCCGGGTCCGCCTCGGCTGCCCGCCGTCCCGCCGCTGCGTCATGCGCGCCCCCTCCACGCCCTGACCTGACCGTAGGCGGAACCCGCCGCCCGCCCGGGCCGAACCGGCGAGGAAGCACCCCGGCTCGGCGACGGCGACCCGGACGGCCGCCCGGTCCGCGTGGCCGGGCAGCGCCGAACGGCCGGGCCGGGCCGGCTCACGGGGGCGGGGCCGGTCAGCTCAGCGCGGACCAGGCGTCCACGTGGGCGTCGAGGTGGTCGGCTGTGGCCTTCCGGCCCGAAGCCCTACCACGGACAGGGGGTGTCCCCGCGCTCCCCCCCGGTAGCGCGGGGACCCCCCGTACCCGGCTACTGCAGGAACGCCCCGAGGGGCGAGAGCAGCAGCCGGCCGAGCGCGGCGGCGTTGTCGTCCAGCCGCACACGCTCACACTCGCGGGCCTCCGGGTCGTGCCGGCAGCGCCAGATCTTCTGGGCGTTGCGCCAGGCCACGTTGCGGGTGTACTCGACCAGCTCGCCCTGGTACCAGTCGTCGATGTCGCCGTTGAGCATGTCGATCATCAACTGCCAGTTGTCCAGGTAGCCGCGCCGCAGCTCCGGGATCCGTTCGGCGAAGATCTGGTTGATCTCCAGGTAGTCGCGGTGCTGGTCGGTGCCGTCGACCGGCTCGGACTCCAGGCTGTCGAACGTGGTCACCAGCGCGAACGGCAGGTCGAAGTTGATGTGCGCGTTCACCCCGGCCGCGGCCGACGGCAGCGGTCGGGCGTCCGGGCCACGCATCCGCTTGAACAGACAGGACCAGGCCCGTGGCGTGGCCGGGCTGGACTCCGTCCAGTAGCGCAGCGCGTCGAAGTAGCGGGCGGCGAACTCCACGTCGAGCCGGGCCAGGAAGACCGGATCGGCGAAGCGGTCGTCGTACAGGCCGTTCAGCACGCTGGTGGTGATGGTCAGGTACAGCTCGTTGAAGTCCGCGAGAGGGCAGCTACCCTCCAGCGGCGGCAGCCGGACCAGCAGTTTCTGGAGCTTGGTGAGGTGGTCGACCACCTCCGGCACGTCCGCCGGGTGGTCGGCGAGCAACCCCACGATGTCCTGGTGTACCGGGCCCCAGACCGGTTCGCTCATCCCCATGCGTCCTCCCCCTGTGCGCCGCGGCGTCCCCGGGCCGCGGCGTCGGGGCACAGCTTCTCAGCCGTGGCTTGCGCGGCGGATCAGTAGAACGACGTATAAGCGGACGACGGCGTACGTCGCTCGGTACCTACTCGGAACGGTTGCGCAGGAAGATCGCGCTGGCCTGCACGCGCGTGCGCACCTGGAGCTTGTCGAAGATGTGCGACACGTGCACGCCGATGGTGCGTTCGCTGATGAACAGCCGCTGGCCGATCTCCTTGTTGGTCAGCCCCTCGGCCACGGCGGCAAGCACCTCGCGTTCCCGGGTGGTCAGCACCGCCAGCTCGTCGCCGACCGGTTCGGCCCGGGTCACCGACCGCCCGTCGGCGGAGGCGCCCCGCTCCTCCAGCACCACCCGGGCCCGGGCCGCCAGGGTACGGATCTCGGTGCTCAACGGCTCGGCACCGAGCCCCTGCGCCACCTGGTACGCCTCGCGCAGCAGTCGACCCGCGGACGCCGTGCGGCTGCGCCGGGCCAGCAGCGCCTCGGCCTGGCGCAGCCGGGAGTACGCCGCCGGGTACGGGTGGTGGCGGCGGTCCCACGCGGCCACCGAGCGGGCCCACAGCGCCGGGTCGCTGCCGTCGAGGCGGCTGACCTCGGCCTCGCACAGCGCCAGGAACCCGTCGACGACGTCGCGCACCGGCCGGGCGGCGTGCTCGCTTTTGCGGGCCACCCGCTCGGCCACCTCGCGCAGCCGGCGCACCGCCGTGGCGTCCACCGTCGCCCGCGCGGCGTGCGCCTCGGCCTCGGCGCGCAGCCCGTGCCAGACCAGGGCGGCGAGGATACCGACGTCGTCGGAGCGGCTCTCGGTGAGGCCGCGCTGCACGGCCTGCCGGGCCAGGTCGTGCCGGCCCTGCCACATGGCCAGCCCGGCGCGCAGGGTGAGCAGCGGGATGACGTGTCGGGCCCCGCCGCCGGCCAGCACGGTGGCCACCGCCTCCAGGTCCCGGTCGGCGGCGGCGATGTCGCCGTACCCGACCGAGAGGCGGCAGCGCGCCAGCAGCAGCTCGACGGCGTCCGCGCCGGAGGGGCGGTGCCGCAGCGCCGCCGCGACCACCTTCTCCGCCTCGGCCCACTGCCCCACCCGGAACAGCCCGTTCGTGGCGATGGCCAGCAGCCGCGTCTCGTACGTGCGGCCCAGCCCCAGCTCGGCCACCCGCTCGGCACCCCGGCGGGCCACCACCACCCCCTCCTCCAGGATGTTCAGCGGCCCGGTCAGCAACTCCGCCAGGTGCAGGTACGCGCACGCCACGTCCTCGGGCCGGCCGGCCCGCTCGGCGGTGTCGAGGGCCTCCCGCATGACGGCCAGCCCGGCGTCCGGGTCCTCCAGGTACGCCTCGCTGAAGCCCAGCGCGGCGCTGGCCAGCACCACCTCGGAGACGGACCCCTCCACCTCGGCGGCCAGCTCCAGGGCCTCCCGGGCCCGGTCGCCGGCGTCGGCGTACCGGCCCAGGTGCAGCAGCAGCTCGGCCAGGTGCGCGGCGGCGGTGGCCCGCTCCCGGGGGGTGCAGTCGACGTCGGTCAGCGCCCGCCGGTACTCCGCCTCGGCCGGCGCGGACCGGCCGGCGGCGGCCAGGTACCGGGCCCGCCGGATGTGCAACGCGCAGGCCGGGGGCGCGTCCTCGGCGGCCGCCAGTTCCTCCAGCAGGGACAGCGCTCGGGCGTGCTCGCCGCAGTGGTGGGCCGTCTCGGCGGCGTGGCGCAGCAGCTCCGCGCGGTCGACGTCGAGCCCCCCATCGGCCGATGCGGCCGGCGGCCCGGCCAGTTGCAGAGCCGCCGACCAGTGCCGGTGCGCCTCGGCGTAGCCGTGCAGCCGCTCGGCCTCCTGCGCCGCCGCCACCGCAGCCGGCAGCGCCCGTGCCGGCTCCCCCGCCAGCCGCCAGTGGTGCGCCAGCCGCGCCTGGTGCAGCTCCGCCGTGGCCGTCGTGAGCGCCTCGGCGTACCGGCGGTGCAGCACCGAACGCTCGGCGGGCAGCAACTCGTGGGCGAGCACCTCCGCCACCAGCCGATGCCGCAGCCGGTACCCGTCGTCGTCGCCGACCAGCAACCGGTGCGCGACCGCCGCCCGCACGGCGTCGATCAACTCGCCCTCCGGCAGCCGGGTCACCTCGGCCAGCAGCCAGTGCGCCACCGGCTCGACCCCGGCGGCCACCGCGTGCACCACCGCGTGTGCGGCCTGCGGCAACGCGTCGACCCGGGCAAGGAACACCTCCCGCAGCGTCTCCGACAACCCGTCGCGGCCCTCGCGCAGGTCCCGCGCCAGCTCCTCGACCACGAACGGGTTTCCGCCGCTGCGCTGCCACAGCGACTCCGCGGCCTCGGCGCCCAGCGGCGCACCCACCACCGCCGTGGCCAACTGCTCGGTGCCCGCCCGGTCCAACGGGGACAGGTCGAGCACCCGCACCGACCGCAGGCGACGCAGCTCGGTCAGCACCCGCCGCAGCGGGTGCGCGCCCTGCAACGACTCGGCCCGCACCGCCGCCAGCACCGACACCTGCAGGTCACCGAGCCCGGCGAGCAGGTAGAGCAGCAACTGCCGGGTGCTGCGGTCGACCCACTGCAGGTCGTCGAGCACCAGCACCAACGGGCGGCCCTGCGCGATCAGGTGCAACCCCCGGGAGACCCGCTCCAGCAGGGCGCCTGCCCCGTCCGGGCCGGCCGTCTCCGCAGCGAACATCTGCAGCAGCCCGCGCACCGCCGACGACGTCCGCGCGTGCGAGGCCGTCAGCTCGGCGTCGAAGCGCCGCAACGCCTGTAGCAGCGGGTGCAGCGGAGAGGAGTCCCCGATGTCGAGGCACGCGCCGGTGAGCACGAGCGCGCCCGCGACGCGCAGCCGATCGCCCGCCTCGCGCAGCAGCCGGGTCTTACCCACCCCGCTCTCGCCCGTGACGAACACCGCCGCGGTCTGCCCCGGACCCACGCCGTCGAGCAGCGCGGACCGCAGCGTCGCGAGGTGGTCGGCACGGCCGACGAGTGGTACGAGGTCCACATCGCTGGCCATGGCTCGCAGCCTAGTCACAGGCCCCCGGACCGTTCTACGGGTCTTCGCCCCCACTGGTACGCCTCGCGTCGACATCGCGACCGAAGGTTGTTGTAGGGCGACATACGTCGTTCTGCCGATCCCCCGTCAGACCGGTGGTGGGAGTCTCCTGAGGTCGTCAGGCACCAAACGGGGGGAAAGGCGGTGCGATGCCAATGTCCACGATCGTCTTGGGAACACAGTCGTCGACGCTAGCCGATTGGCCGGTGCCGGAGGAACGGCGAACGGTCAGCGTGCTCTTCGCCGACATCGTCGGCTCGACCGCGCTGGTCGACCGGCTCGACCCGGAGGAGGTCCGGGCCCTACAGCGCGCGTACTTCGACACCGTCGCCGGGGTACTCGCTCGCTGGGGTGGCGTGGTCGAGAAGTACGTCGGCGACGCGGTGATGGCCCTGTTCGGCGCCCGCGAGTCCGACGGCCACGACGCGTACCGGGCGGTGCGGGCCGGGTTGGAGATCCAGCGGGCGCTGGACGGGCGGGCGCTGCCCGGCGCCGCGATCCTGCGCACCAGGGTCGGGGTGGCCACCGGTGAGGCGCTGGTGGACGTCGCGGCGCTCCGCGACGGCGCGCACGGTGTGGCCAGCGGCTCGGTGATCACCGCCGCCGCCCGCCTGCAGGAGCACGCCCCGCCTGGCGGCGTCGTGGTCTGCGCCGCCACCCGCCGCGCCACCGCCGGGGTGATCGTCCACCGGGCGCTCGCCCCGCTGACCGTCGCGGGCAAGCCACGGCCCGTGGACGTGGCGCTCGCCGCCGGGGTGGCCCGCCCCGAACCGGCCCGCCACGACGGCCGGCTCGTCGGCCGCCGCCGGCAGCTCGCCACCGCCCGGGACCGGGTGATCCAAGCCGTCCGCGAGCGCGCCCCGCGCTGGGTGTCGCTGGTCGGCCCGGGTGGCAGCGGCCGCAGCCGGGTGCTGCACGAGCTACGCCGCGCGGTCGTTGCCGTCGACGGGGTGCCGGTGCGCTGGTACGTCGTGGCCTGCCCGCCGCACCCGGAGCAGCCGCTGGAACCCGCCGTCGACCTGCTGCGCGCGTTCGCGGGCCTGCGGGCCGACGACCCGCCGGCGGCCGTACACCGACGGCTGCTGACGGCGCTCGACGGCCTGGTTCCTTCGGATCGGGTGCTGTCCACGGCGGTCGCGCTGGAGGGGCTGCTCGACGGGTCGGTCCCGGCCGGCGCGGCGGTGTGGCAACGGGTGCTGCTGCGCCTGGCCGACCGGCAGCCCCTCGTGGTTGCGGTCGACGACGCGGACCGTGCCGCCCCGGCGACGACCCGGTTCCTGCGTACGCTGTTCGCCGCGGCCGTCGCCCGGAGGGTGCCGCTGGCTGTGGTGACGACCCGCCGTCCGCAGTGGACTACCGGCCGGCCCGGTCCGGACAGCGCGCACGACGAGGTGCCGCTGCCTCCGTTGTCGACGGTGGAGACCGGCCGGCTGCTGCGGCACCTGCTGGCCCGGGCCGGTCAGCCGGCGACGCTGGCGGCCCGGCTGCTTCCCCTGGTCGGCGGCCTGCCCGGGCACGCCGAGGCATACGTGCGGCAGCTCATCGACGGCGCGGACCCCACGCAGCCGCCGGAGCGGGTGCGCGCCAGCGCCAGCGCCCGCCTGGACGCCTGCGACGGCCGGGAACGCGCCGCGCTGATGGTCGCCGTCGCGTTGGGCCCGGGGGCCGCCGCCACGGCGGTCGACCTGGCCCTGGGTTGGCCGGCGGGCCACGCCGAGCGGACCCTGTGCCGGCTCACCGCGCGCGGGCTGCTGCGCCGCACGGCGCGGGGCGGGTACGACGTCGCCGACCCGGCGCTGCGTCGGGTGGCGCAGGACCGGCTGCCTCGGACGGTCCGGGCGATCGTCACCCGCCGCGCCGAAACGACGGCCCCGGCTCGTCAAGTTCCCCTGCCCCGGATCCGGCCGACGCCCCTGGCTCGGCCGGTGCACCCGGCACGGATCCGCCCCGTGCTGCCGGCCTCGGCTCGACCGGCGCACCCGGGTTGGCACCTGGGTCGGGCGCGGCCCGGTCCGGCACCTGCCGCCCTCCCGGCGCGACATCCCGGGGAGTCGGTATCCGCCACGGTCACGGGGTCGATCGGTGCGGCTGTGGGCAGGCCGTCGACGACGTCACGGCCGCCCGGGTCCCCCGGGGCACGACATCGCGCGGTCAGGATCGACACCACTACGCCGACATGGTGGCTTCCGGAACGCCGGAAGGGGCGGGGTCGAGATCAGCCGGCGAGCGGGGTGGGCCCGGTCACGGGTTCTCCGGGTCCAGGTTGCGTTCGCGCAGCAGCGCGTCCAGCTTGGCCTCGATCCGCTCGTCGGACTCGCGGGACTGCGACGACCCCCAGTAGTAGAAGAGGGCCAGTCCGGCGGCCTGCCAGATCAACTGGAGAAACTCCGACTGCCAGTTCTCGAATGTGCTGGCGAGGAATTGCGGCAGGTACTCGGACCAGGCGAACGCCTGGCCGTCCTGACTCGCCTCGTTGCGCTGCACCACGAGCTGAAAGAAGAACTGGCCGAGCCACGACAAGAGGAAGAACGCCCCGGTGACGAGCGCGAAGGCGTACGCCTTGGGCCAGCGGGGCTTGCGCAACGGCGGCCCGGCCGCGCGGTCGCGACGTCGGCCGCCCCCGATGCCGGCGCTGACGGACGGGCGTGTGTCGGTCGATGTGCTGGTCTCCGCCATCACGGTCCCCCTCTAGACGAACGATCTCACCGGTGATGTGCCCTGCCCCGACCGGGCCGAAACCGCGCTGCCCAGCGCCGGGGCGCGCGAACGACGACGCCCCGACGGGGGTCAACCACTCCCTTGCCGGGGCGTCCGCGCCGGCCGCCCGGCATCCGCCATGCTCGACGCGGTCGACGCCCTCGTCGACGGGGACTCGCCCCGCCTGCTCGACCTCGCCGGAGGCACCGGCACGATCTCACTGCGGGCCCTGGCCCGCTTTCCCCGGGCCCGGATCACCCTGGTCGACCTCGACCCGGCCCTGCTCGCCCTGGCCCGCGCGTCGCTGCTCGACCGGGCCACCGTCCTTCGTGCGCACCTGTCCCACCCCGGCTGGCACGATCGGCTGCCGCACCGCGACTACGACGCCGTGCTCACCGCCACCGCCCCGCACTGGCTGCCCGCCGAGCGGCTCACCGACCTCTACGGCGAACCACGGGAGCTGCTGCGCCCGGGCGGGCTCCTCGTCAACGCCGACCACATGCCCGACGACGCGCTGCCGACGCTGACCGACCGGCTGGGCGTGCGCGCCGGCCAGCGACGCGCCGCCCGATACGCCGCCGGCGGGGCCCTTTCCCGGTCCGACTGGTGGGAGCGGGTTGGCGCCGACCCGGTGCTGGGCCCGCTGGTGCGACGCCGGCACGAGATCTATCCGACCGGGCACAGCCCCGAGTGGAACCCGCCGGTGTCCTGGCACCTCGGCGCGCTGACCGCCGCCGGCTTCACCGAGGTCGGCACGCTGTGGCGGGGCGGTGCCGACGCGGCGGTCGCCGCGCTGCGCTGACGCGGCAGCCCGTGCTCGCCCGCGGCAGCCGTGACCGTCTGCCGGAAGCTGTGACCGGCTGTGGGAGGGGCCGTGATCGTCTGCGGGAAGGAAGACGACACTCCGGCCGCGTGCTCCGTTCCCAGCAGACGATCACGGCCCCGGCGACGGCTCGGCGGCGGACCGCCGGCGGTAGGCTCGGACCGGCGGCACGCCGGTGACACGTCCGGTGGGGCTGGTGGGAGGCCGAGGTGACAGGACCGATCCCGCGCCGGGTCGACCCCGACGTCGATCTCCGCGTACCAGCCGACCGGAGCGAACTGCGCACCCGCCCGGCGGGCGTGCTCGGCGTCATCGCGGCCGGGGGCGCGCTCGGCGCACTGGCGCGGGCGGGGGTCCAAGCGGCGGTGCCGCACCAGCCGACCGGGTTCCCCTGGGCGACGTTCGCCGTCAACGTGTCCGGGTGCCTGCTGATCGGAGCCCTGATGGCGGTGGTCGCCGCCGGCCGTGTCCGGCCGCTGACCCGGCCGTTCGTGGGCGTGGGCGTACTCGGCGGCTACACCACCTTCTCCACGTACGTCGTGGACGTGCGGCAGGCGGCGATCGGCGGGGCGGCGGGCACGGCGCTGGCGTACCTCGCCGCCACCCTGCTGGGGGCGCTCGCCGCGGTCTGGGTCGGCGACGCCGCCGTCACCAGGCTGCTCGGCCACGCGAGCGGCGCGCGCCCCGGCGCGACGGCACCGAACCGCACGGACCCCGGCCGCACGACACCGAACCGCACGGGCC
>NZ_SMKJ01000177.1:0-14928 GCF_004348615.1 Micromonospora sp. KC207 | reverse complement strand
GTGACGGCAGCCGGATCGGGCTGCGGCACGGGGGTTCCCGACCGGTCGGCGGGACGATCGGTCGCACCTTCGACCTGGGCAGCCAGGGCGGTGACCGGGGCGGGGCGGCGGCGCAGTTCGGCGGGGAACACGGCGGCGGCGACCAGCAGCCCGATCGCGCCGGTGACCACGAAGCCCCACAGCGGGGCGGACACGTCGATGACCGCGCCGGCCAGCGGAGCGCCGAGGGCGATGCCGACGGTCACCGCCGAGCCGTGCAGACCCATCGCCTCACCCCGAACGGTGGCCGGGACGAGCCGGCTGACCGCGTCGGCCGTCGCGGCGAGCGCCGGCGCGCAGAGCATCCCGGCCGGGACCAGGGCGAGGCAGAGCAGCCACCAGTGCGCACCACCCAGCCCGACGGGGATGGTGCACAGGCTCAGCACGGCGACCAGGGCCAGGGGCGAGACCGGGCGGCTGACCGCGCCGTACGCGAAGCCGCCGACCAGCGACGCGACCGCCCACGCGGCGAGCACCGCGCCGGTCCAGCCGACCTCGCCGCCGGCCCGCAGCACGGCGACCACCGCGACGTCGGTGCCCCCGAGCACCAGGGTCGTGGCGAGGCTCACGGCGAGGACGGCGACCAGCCTCGGGGTCAGCCACTCCCGGCGGGGCACCCGCTGCCGCTGCGGTTCCGGCTCGCTGGCGGCGCGGGTGGGCGGGTCCAGTAGCCAGAGGGTGGTGCCGGCGGCGACGATGCCCGCGCCGACCGCGTAGAGGGTGACCCGGGCGGACACGGCGGTGGACAGGGCCACGGCGAGGGCCGGGCCGACCATGAACGACAACTCCACCGACATCGAGTCCAGCGCGTACGCAGGGCGGCGGTGCTCCGGCGGCGCGAGCGCGGCGATGGACTGGCGGACCACCGAGAAGATCGGCAGGGCGAGCAGACCGGCGACGAACGCTGCGGGCAGCAGCAGCGGGTACGGCAGCGCCGGTGCGGTGAACCAGAAGATCGCCTCGGCGACGGTGGTCAGGGCGAGCACCGGCCGCAGGCCGCGCCGGTCGACCAGCCGGCCGAGCAGCGGGCCGCCGAGCGCCGCGCCGACGGTCATCGCGGCCCCGACCAGGCCGGCTGCGCCGTAGCCCCGGCCGAGGTCGAGCACCACGTAGAAGGTGATGGTCACCCCGGTCGCGGTGAGTGGGATGCGGGCGAGCACGGACACCAGCAGCAGCGGCCGGAGCCCGGGCAGGGCGAGCGCCTGCCGATAGGGCTTCATGTTCACGACGGTCGGGCACCTCCGCCCGACATCCTCGACCGGGGGTACGACACCCGCCACCGGTTTACGCTCAGGTGGCCTTGATCACCGGCGCGCCGCTCATCGCCACCCCGGCGCCCTCCATCGCCCGCAGGGCCACGTCCAGCGTCGCGGGCGCCACGGCGGCGGTGAGGTCGAGCAGCACGGTGGTGGCGAATCCCTCCCGGGCGGCGTCCAGCGCGGTGGCCCGGACGCAGTGGTCGGTGGCGATGCCGACGATGTCCACCCGGTCCACCCCGCGGGCGCGCAGCCAGTCGGCGAGGCGCTCGCCGTCCCCGGCGTGCCCCTCGAAGCCGGAGTACGCCGCCGCGTGCTCGCCCTTGTGGAAGATCGTCTCGATCCGGCCGGTGGCCAGCTCGGGGTGGAACTCCGAGCCGGGGGTGCCGACGACGCAGTGCGCGGGCCAGGAGTCGACGAAGTTTGGCGGGTCGCCGAAGTGCGCGCCCGGGTCCACGTGGTAGTCCTTCGTCGCCACCACGTGGTCCCAGCGGTTCGGCTCGGCGGCGAGCAGCCGGGAGATCCCCGCCGCGACGCCGGCGCCGCCGGCCACGGCGAGGGAGCCGCCCTCGCAGAAATCGTTCTGCACGTCGACGATGATCAGCGCGTTCGCCATGCCAGGGTGCTCCTCACGTTACGGGGCCAGCGGTGGGCGGGTGGCCGGTTCAGCCGGCGGGGACCACGGTCACCGGGACCGCCGGGTCGCCGGCGGAGAGCTTGAGGCCCTCCCAGGGGATCGAGATCAGGCATTGCCGCAGGTGCTCCCGCGACTCGTCCAGCGTCGGCAGCCCGACCGGCTCGCCGCCGGCCACGTACGTCCGCTGGAGCAGCCGGTCGTGCGGCTGCCGGTCCGGTACGCCCTGCGGCACGATGACCTCCTCGGTCGCCGTGCCGGTCGGCTTGTGCCGGCGCACCGCGACCTTCCGGCCGCCGATGGTGGCCTTGTGCTCGGAGCGCTTGACCACCGGTCGCCCGGCCACCTCGACCAGTTTGTAGACCAGGCCGGCGGTGGGCGCGCCCGAGCCGGTGACCACCGCGGTGCCCGCGCCGTACATGTCCACGGGCTCGGCGGCGAGCGCGGCGATGGCGTACTCGTCGAGGTCGCCGGAGACGATGATCTTCGTCTCGGTGGCGCCGAGCGAGTCGAGCAGCTCGCGGGACTGTTGGGCGATCACCGCGAGGTCGCCGGAGTCGATCCGGATCGCCCGCAGCTCCGGCCCGGCCACCGCGATGGCGTTGCGGATGCCCTGGCTGATGTCGTACGTGTCGACCAGCAGCGTGGTGTCCTTGCCCAGCGTGGCAACCTGCGACGCGAACGCGGCCCGCTCGTCGTCGTGCAGCAGGGTGAACGCGTGCGCGGCGGTGCCGGCGGTCGGGATGCCGTAGCGCTGGCCGGCGGCCAGGTTGGAGGTGAACCGGAACCCGGCCAGGTACGCGGCCCGGGCCGCCGCCACGGCCGCCTCCTCGTGGGCCCGCCGGGAGCCCATCTCGATCAGCGCCCGGCCGCGGGCTGCGGTGACCATCCGGGCGGCCGCCGCGGCGACCGCGCAGTCGTGATTGAGCACCGACAGCACCAGCGTCTCCAGCACCACGCACTCGGCGAAGCCGCCGGAGACGGTGAGGATCGGCGAGCCGGGGAAGAACAGCTCGCCCTCGGCGTACCCCTCGACGTCGCCGGTGAACCGGTAGCCGGCCAGCCACTCGGCGGCGGCGTCGTCGACGACACCGGTGCGGCGCAGGAAATCGACCTCGTCGGCGGAGAAGCGGAAGTCGTGGATCATGTCGATCAGACGGGCGGTGCCGGCCACCACCCCGTAGCGGCGCCCGGTGGGCAGCCGACGGCTGAAGACCTCGAAGACGCACGGGCGGTCGGCGGTGCCGTCGTCCAGGGCGGCGCTGACCATGGTCAGCTCGTAATGGTCGGTCAGCAGCGCGGGGCGAAGGGTGCTCACCCGCCCAGCCTAGAGTTCACCTTCCCGGCTCGCTTCCCCCCGCCCCGGGGAGGACCCCAGACCTCCCGTTCGGCCGGCGGCCCGGCGGGTGATCCGGGCCCGTCCGGCGTTCCGGTTCATCGCTTCCCCGCGACCGGTGGCACGATGGGGGGCATGGCGGCTCCGCAGGTTGCGCCGGTCGAGACGCCGGACACCGAAGAGGTGCCGGTCTCCGACCGGCCATGGGTGACGATCGTGTGGGACGACCCGGTCAACCTCATGTCATATGTGACCTGGGTCTTCCAGAAGCTGTTCGGCTACAGCCGGGAGAGGGCCGAGAAGCTCATGCTGGACGTGCACCACAAGGGCCGGGCGGTCGTCTCCACCGGGGCCCGGGAGCGGATGGAGCACGACGCTGCGCAGCTGCACGCGTACGGGCTCTGGGCGACGGTGGAAAGGTCGTGAGCATGTTCCGTCGCCAGGGCGAGCGGTACGTCGCCACGCTCGTCGTGGACGAGGTGCGGGTGCTGCGCAAGGTGGCCACCGAGGTGGTGGGGCTGCTCACCGACGGCTTCGACCACACCGACCCGGTGGTGGGCCGGCTCTTCCCAGAGGCCTACCCGGACGATTCGGCCGGCACGGCGGAGTTCCGCAAGTACACCGAGGGCGACCTGAAGACCGGCAAGATCGACCAGGCCGGGGCGATCCTCGCCGCGCTGCCCGACTCCGCCGGTGGCGAGGTGCAGCTCGACGCGGAGGCGGCCGAGGCGTGGCTACGGGGCCTCAACGACGCCCGCCTGGCGATGGGCGTCCGGCTGGAGATCAAGGACGGCACCGACCTGGGCGCGGAGCTGGACGAGGCGGTCGCCGCCGATCCGTCGTCGAGCCGGGTGTTCCAGCTTTCGGTCTACGCCTACCTCGGGTATCTCCAGGAGTCCCTGCTCAACGCCATGCTCGACTGAGCGTGACCGGCACCACTTCGCCCCGGGCGTCGGCGAGGGCTAGGCTGGTCGGCGTGCTGAGCATCGACCGGTCGATCATCGACGCGATCGTCGCCCACGCGCGTCGGGACCACCCGGACGAGGCGTGCGGCGTGGTCGCCGGTCCCGCCGGCAGCGACACCCCGACCCGGCACATCCCCATGGAGAACGCGGCCCGCTCCATGACGTTCTACGAGTTCGACTCTATGGAGCACCTGCGGGTGTGGCGGGAGATGGACGGCCGCGACGAGGAGCCGGTGGTCATCTACCACTCACACACCGCCACGGAGGCGTACCCGTCCCGCACGGACATCTCCTTCGCCGGTGAGCCGGGGGCGCACTACCTGCTCGTCTCCACCCGCGAGCCCGACACCGAAGAGATCCGCTCCTTCCGGATCGTCGACGGCGTGGTGACCGAGGAGCCGGTGGAGATTGTGGACGCCGCCGTGGACCCGCACGCCGTCCAGTCCTACATGTTCGGGCAGAGCCCGGCGACGGTCGACTACGAGTGTTCCGACCGCTGACCCAGCGGCCCCGCGACATTCCTTCTCTTCCTGTCACCGTGCAGACCGCACACCCGAACAAGGAGTACGACATGGCTATCGAGGTTCGCATCCCCACCATCCTGCGCACGTACACCGGCGGCGCGAAGGTCGTCGAGGGTGCCGGCGACACCCTGAACGACCTGCTGACCGACCTGGACTCCCGGCACGGTGGCCTGCGGGCCCGCCTGGTCACCGACGCCGGCGCGCTGCACCGGTTCGTCAACGTCTACGTCAACGACGAGGACGTCCGCTTCCTCGGCGCGCTCGACGCCAAGCTCAACGACGGCGACAGCGTCACCATCCTGCCGGCCGTGGCCGGCGGCGCGTTCGGCTTCGCCGCGGCGGCGGCGATCGCCTCGCACAGTGCCGCGGCGATCGCCTCGCGCGCGTCGACCGCGCGCGTCGCCGCCCGCTGAGGCGGCCGACGATGGCGCGGTACGACAGCCTGCTGGACGCCTGCGGCGGCACCCCCCTGGTGGGGCTGCCTAGGCTGTCGCCGGCGGTGCCCGAGGGGGCGCCGCCGGTGCGGCTCTGGGCGAAGCTGGAGGACCGCAACCCGACCGGCAGCATCAAGGACCGGGCGGCCCTGTTCATGGTGCGCCGGGCGGAGTCCGACGGCAGGCTGCGCCCCGGGGACACGATCCTGGAGCCGACCAGCGGCAACACCGGCATCTCGCTGGCCATGGTGGCCAAGCTGCGGGGGTACCGGCTGGTCTGCGTGATGCCGGAGAACGTCTCGACCGAGCGGGTCCAGCTCCTCCGGATGTACGGCGCGGAGATCATCTTCTCGCCGGCCGCCGGTGGCTCGAACCAGGCCGTCGCCACCGCCAAGCAGATCGCCGCCGAGCACCCCGACTGGGTGATGCTCTACCAGTACGGCAACGAGGCGAACGCCCGGGCGCACTTCGAGACCACCGGCCCGGAGCTGCTGGAGGACCTGCCCACGATCACCCACTTCGTGGCCGGGCTGGGCACCACCGGCACCCTCATGGGCACCGGGCGGTACCTGCGGGAGAAGGTCGACGGCATCCAGATCGTCGCCGCCGAGCCGCGCTACGGCGAGCTGGTCTACGGGCTGCGCAACATCGACGAGGGGTACGTCCCGGAGCTCTACGACGCCACCGTGCTGACCCGGCGGTTCTCCGTCGGCACCCGGGACGCCGTGCTGCGTACCCGGCAGCTCGTCGAGGTGGAGGGGATCTTCGCCGGTTTCTCCACCGGCGCGATCCTGCACGCCGCCCTCGCCGTCGCGCACGAGGCGGTCCGCGACGGCCGCCGCGCCGACGTCGCGTTCGTGGTCTGCGACGGCGGCTGGAAGTACCTCAGCACCGGGGCGTACGGCGGCACCCTCTCCGATGCCGAGGAGGCCCTGGAGGGGCAGCTCTGGGCCTGACGGCGGGCTGCCGCCGGGCTGGACGACCGACCGACGACGCTGACGGGCCGTGACCGGGTGACCGGCTCGGCCCGTTCGTCGTCGCGGCCCGTTCGTCGTCGCTGCCCTGCCAGGCGGGCCGAGGGTGTCACGTTCGTGACAACTTCCAGTAGATGATTCTTGCGCCGGGGTGCGTCAGCGTAGGCTGCGCAGCGTGTCGTACGCGTCGGTAGAGATCATCGACAGAGCGGCGGCCGGCGCGGCGACTACGATACGTGACGGCGAGACGACTTCATGCGACTGACCGTCCTCGGCTGTGCGGGGAGCTTTCCCGGCCCCGACTCCCCGTGTTCGGCCTACCTCGTCGAGGCCGAGGGTTTCCGGCTCCTGGTCGACTTCGGCTCCGGCGCGCTCTCCACCCTCCAGCGCTACGCCGGGCTGCACGCCCCGGACGCCATCATCCTCACCCACCTGCACTGCGACCACATGCTCGACGCCGCGTCGTACGTGGTGGTGCGGCGGTACGCCCCGGACGGTCCGTACCCGGCCCTGCCGGTGTACGCCCCCTCCGGCGCGCCGGACCGGCTCGCCCTGGCCTACGGCCAGGAGGACAGCACCGTCGAGGACGTCTACCAGTTCTACGGCCTCCAACCCGGCACCTTCCCGATCGGCCCGTTCACCGTCACCGTCGACCGGATGAACCACCCGGTCGAGACGTACGGGGTGCGGCTGGAGCACGACGGAAGGGTGCTCTGCTACTCCTCCGACACCGCGCCCTGCGAGGCGCTGCTGCGGCTAGCCCAGGACGCCGACGTCTTCCTCTGCGAGGCCAGCTACCTCGACGGGGTGGAGAACCCACCTGACCTGCACCTGACCGGCCGGGAGGCCGGCGAGGCGGCCACCAAGGCGGGCGTGGGACGGCTGCTGCTGACCCACCTGGTCGCCGCGTGGGGCAGCGAGGCACTCACCGTCGAGGCGGCCGGCACGGCGTACGAGGGGCCGCTGGAGGTGGTCCGCGCCGGCGCCTGCTACGACGTCTGACCCGACGGGCGGTCCCGCCGCCGGGTTGTGCCGCACTGTTCGCCGATCCGTCAGCAGCCCGTCGCCTGGCGCATCCGTGCCACCCGCACGGTGAGGCCATGCGGATCGCCATCGTGACCGAGTCGTTTTCCCCGGACGTCAACGGCGTGGCGCACTCGGTCGTGCGGAGCGCCGAGCACCTGCTGCACCGGGGGCACCAGCCGCTGGTCATCGCGCCGGCCCCGCCGGCCGCGCACCGGGCGGCGGCCGACCGCCAGCCGTACCCCGTGGTGCGCATCCCGAGCGTGCCGCTGCCCCGCTACCGGGGGTTCCGGCTCGGGGTGCCCGGCGGGCGGCTGGCGGAGGCGCTGCTGGCCCACCGGCCGGACGTGGTGCACCTCGCCAGCCCGTTCGTGCTGGGGGCCCGTGCCGCCACCCTGGCTGCGCGGCGCGGGCTGCCCACCGTCGCCGTCTACCAGACCGACGTCGCCGCGTACGCCCGCGCGTACCGCGTCGGCTGGGGCGAGGCCGCGGCCTGGCGGCGGCTCCGGGAGATCCACAACTCGGCCGGGCGGACCCTCGCCCCGTCCACCCGGGCCGCCGCCGACCTGATCGCCAACGGCGTCGAACGGATCTGGCTGTGGCGGCGCGGCGTCGACGCGGAGCGTTTCCAGCCGGGCAACCGCTGCGCTGCGCTGCGCCGGTCGCTCGCCCCGGACGGCCACACCCTCGTCGGGTACGTCGGCCGGCTGGCCCCGGAGAAGCGGGTGGACCTGCTCGCGGCCACCGCCCGGCTGCCCGGCGTCCGGGTGGTGGTGGCCGGCGACGGCCCGGCCCGCCGGCAGCTCGAACGGGCCCTGCCCGAGGTGACCTTCCTCGGCGTGCAGCAGGGCGAGGCGCTGGCCCGGCTCTACGCCAGCCTCGACGTGTTCGTGCACACCGGGCCGCACGAGACCTTCGGGCAGACCATCCAGGAGGCGGCGGCCAGTGGGGTGCCCGTCGTCGCGCCCGCCAGCGGCGGCCCGGTGGACCTCGTCCAGTCCGGTGTCACCGGCCTGCTGGTGCCGCCCGGCGATCCGGTGGCGCTGGCCGACGGCGTCGCGGTGCTCGCCGCCGACCCCGCCCGCCGGGCCACGTACGGCGCCGCCGCGCGGGTCCTCGTCGCGCGGCGAAGCTGGTCGGCAGTCGGGGACGAGCTGATCGGTCACTACCGGGCGGTCCGGTCCGCCGGGGAGCCGGCCGACGCCCTGCCGGCCGCCTGAGGACCGCCGTGCACGAGTCGAGCGCCGCGCCGCAGCCCGCCGGCACCGGGGGCGGGCTGCGGATCGTCCGGCTGGCGAACTTCGTCGCCGAGCGGTCCGGTGGGCTGCGCACCGCCCTGCACCAGCTCGGCGCGGGCTACCTGGCCGCCGGGCACGAGCCGGTGCTGGTGGTGCCCGGCCCGCGCCGCACCGACAGCCAGCACCCGTACGGGCGACTCGTCACCCTGCCGGGACCCGTGGTGCCCGGCAGCGGCGGATACCGGGTGCTCGCCGGCCGGCGGGACGTGGCCCGGCTGCTCGACTCCCTCGCCCCCGACCGGCTGGAGGTGTCCGACCGGTCCACGCTGCGCTGGGTCAGCACCTGGGCGCGGGCCAACGGAGTGCCGTCGGTGATGGTGTCGCACGAGAGCATGACCGGCCTGCTGGCCCAGTGGGGCGTGCCCCGCCCCGCCGTCCGGCCCATCGCCGACCGGCTGAACGCGGCGACGGCCCGCGCGTACGACCGGGTGGTCTGCACCACCGCGTGGGCGGCGGAGGAGTTCCGCCGCATCGGCGCGCCCGACGTGGCCCTGGTGCCGCTCGGCGTGGACCTGGAGACCTTCCATCCGGCGCGGGCCGACGCGGGCCTGCGCGAACGGTACGTCGACCACACCGAGGTGCTGCTGGTGCACTGCGCCCGGTTGTCCCGGGAGAAGCGCCCGCACCTCGCCGTCGACGCCCTCGCCGCCCTGCGCCGCCGTGGCGTGCCAGCGGTGCTGGTGCTGGCCGGCGACGGGCCGCTGCGGCCGGCGCTGACCCGCCGCGCCGCCGACCTGCCCGTGCACTTCACCGGGTTCCTGCCCGGCCGGCTCGCGGTGGCCGCGCTGCTGGCCAGCGCGGACGTGGTGCTCGCACCCGGGCCGGTGGAGACGTTCGGCCTGTCCGGGCTGGAGGCGTTGGCCTGCGGCACCCCCGTGGTCGCCAACGCCGCGAGCGCCCTGCCCGAGGTGCTCGGCCCGGCCGGAGAGGCGGCGCACGGGTCGCCGGGCGCGATCGCGGCGGCCGTGACCCGGCTGCTGGCGATCCCCGAAGCCCGCCGCCGGGCGACCGCCCGGGCCCGGGCGGAGCGGTTCGGCTGGCCGGCCGCCGTGGCCGGCTTCCTCGCCGCGCACGCCGCCGGCCCCGACGCGCTCCCGCGACCGGGCGTGCCGACGGCGGGACCCGCGGTGGTCCCGCCCACCGCACCACATAGGGTGCAGGCATGGCGCGACCTGACGGGCGGCTGCCCGACCAACTCCGACCGGTAACCCTCAGCCGCGGCTGGAGCACCCACCCGGAGGGCTCCGTGCTCGTCGAGTTCGGCGGGACGCGGGTGCTCTGCACGGCGAGCGTCACCGAGGGGGTGCCCCGCTGGCGCAAGGGTTCCGGGCTCGGCTGGGTGACCGCCGAGTACGCGATGCTGCCGCGGGCCACGAACACCCGCTCGGACCGGGAGAGCGTCAGGGGCCGGGTCGGCGGGCGTACCCACGAGATCTCCCGGCTGATCGGCCGCAGCCTGCGGGCCAGCATCGACCTCAAGGCCCTCGGCGAGAACTCCGTCGTCCTCGACTGCGACGTGCTCCAGGCCGACGGCGGCACCCGCACGGCGGCCGTCACCGGCGCGTACGTGGCGTTGCACGACGCGGTGAGCTGGCTGGCCGCCCGCAAGGCGCTGGCCGGCAAGCTGGAGAAGGTGATGCACCGGTCCGTCGCCGCGGTGAGTGTCGGCGTCATCGCCGGCGAGGCCCGGTTGGACCTGTGCTACGAAGAGGACGTGGCCGCCGAGGTCGACATGAACGTGGTCTGCACCGGGTCGGGCGAGTTCGTCGAGGTGCAGGGGACGGGCGAGTCCGGCGTCTTCGCCCGGGACCAGCTCGACGCCCTACTCGACCTGGCGGTCGCCGGCTGCGCGGAACTGGCCGAGGCCCAGCGGAAGGCTCTGTCGTGAGCGCGAGGAGTGAGCCTGCGAACCCCGCAGGCGCGAACAAGGGCGGAACGGCATGAACAAGATCCTGCTCGCCACCCGTAACCGCAAGAAGCTCGTCGAGCTCCAGCGGATCCTCGACGGTGCGCTCGGCGCGCACCGGGTCGCCCTGCTCGGCCTCGACGACGTCGAGAAGTACCCGGAGCTGCCGGAGACCGGCCTGACCTTCGGCGAGAACGCGCTGATCAAGGCGCGGGAGGGCTGCCGGCGCACCGGCATGCCGACCATCGCCGACGACTCCGGCCTCGCCGTGGACGCGCTCAACGGCATGCCCGGGGTGTTCAGCGCCCGCTGGTCCGGCCGCCACGGCGACGACCGGGCCAACCTGGAGCTGGTGCTGGACCAGATCGCCGACCTGGCCGACGAGCACCGGGACGCGTCCTTCGTCTGCACGGTGGCCCTGGTGCTGCCGGGCGGCAAGGAGCACCTGGTCAACGGCCGACAGTCCGGCCGGCTGCTGCGCGCGCCGCGCGGCGAGGGCGGCTTCGGGTACGACCCGATCTTCCTCGGCGACGGCCAGGACCGCACCAACGCGGAGCTGACCCCGCAGGAGAAGGACGCGGTCAGCCACCGGGGCAAGGCGCTGCGCGAGCTGGCGAAGCTGGTCGCGAAGGTGCTGCCGCCGGCGGCCTGAGGGCGGTCGGCGGCAGCACCCGGCGGTGCTGGCTGCACGGCCCCGGCCGCGCTGCGGCGCTCAGCCGAGCGGGCCGATCTCCCGCTCGATCGCCGCCCGCAGGCTCGGCCCGGCCACCACGGCCCGCGCGGCCTCCATCAGCGGGGCGAGGAAGACGTCCGGCCCCGGCTCCCCGGCCACCTCGCCGAGCGCCGCGAGGGCGGCCCGCCCGGCCGGGGACGGGGTGAGCGGGGCGCGGAGCTGGAGTCCCCGCACGGCGGCCAGCAGCTCCACGGCCAGCAGGCTGGTCAGGTTGTCCAGCACGGTGCGCAGCTTCTTCGTCGCCGCCCAGCCCATCGACACGTGGTCCTCCTGCATGCCGCTGGTCGGCAGCGAGTCCACCGAGGCGGGGGCGGCGAGGCGGCGGTTCTCCGCGACGATCCCGGCGGCCGTGTACTGGGCGATCATCAGCCCGGAGTTGACCCCGGCGTCGGGGGAGAGGAACGCCGGCAGGTCCCGGTTGCGGGTGACGTCGAGCAGTCGGTCCACCCGCCGCTCGGCGATCGCGCCCACCTCGGCGGCGGCGATGGCCAGGAAGTCCGCGGCGAAGCCGAGCGGCGCGCCGTGGAAGTTTCCGGTCGACTCGACCCGGCCGTCCGGCAGCACCACCGGGTTGTCCACCACGGACACCAACTCCCGGTCGGCCACCGTCCGGACGAAGTCCAGAGTGTCCCGGGCCGCCCCGGCCACCTGCGGCGCGCAGCGCATCGAGTACGCGTCCTGCACGGCGTGCGCCAGGTCGTCGCGGTGCGAGTCCATGACGGCGGAGTCCTGGAGCAGCCGGTGGATGTTCGCGGCCGACATCGACTGGCCGGGGTGCGGGCGGATCGCGTGCAGCTCCGGCAGGAACGGCCGCTCCGAGCCGAGCATCGCCTCGATGGCCAACGCGGCCGTCACGTCGGCCATGGTGAACAGGTGGGCCGCGTCGCGGATTGCCAGCAGCAGCATGCCGAGCATGCCGTCGGTGCCGTTGATCAGCGCCAGCCCCTCCTTGGCGGCCAGCTCGACCGGGGCGAGCCCGGCCGCGTGCAGCGCGTCGGCGGCGGACAGCCGTTGACCGGCCGGGCCGAGCACCCAGCCCTCGCCGAGCAGCACCAGCGCGCAGTGCGCGAGCGGGGCCAGGTCACCGGACGCGCCGAGCGAGCCGTGCTCCGGCACCCACGGGGTGACCTGGTGGTTGAGCAGGTCCACCAGGGCCTCGGCGACCAGCGGGCGGACCCCGGAGCGGCCCAGCGCCAGCGAGCGGACCCGCAGCAGCATCATCGCCCGGACCACCTCGCGCGGCATCGCCGCGCCCAGCCCGGCGGCGTGCGAGCGGATCAGCGCGTGCTGCAACTCGGCCCGCCGCCGCGGGGCGACGAACGTGTTCGCGAGCGCCCCGAACCCGGTGGAGACGCCGTACACGGGCCGGCAGGCGGCCTCGATGCCGTCCACGATGGACCGGCTGGCCGCCATCGCCGCCACGGTTGACGGGGCGAGGGCTACCTTCGCGGTGCCGCGCGCCACGGCGAGCACGTCGGCGGGGGAGATCCCGGTGGGCTGGACGGTCACGATCGACATTGCGGCACTCCGTTGTGCAGAACCTGGCGGATCAGGGGCACACCGGGCCGGTAGGCCAGGTGCAGGTGGGACGGGGCGTCGAGGATCATCAGGTCGGCCCGGGCCCCGGGCCGCAGCACCCCGACGTCGTCGCGGCGCAGCGCCCGCGCGCCCCCGGCGGTCGCGGCCCACACGGCCTCCGCCGGGGTCATCCGCATCTCGCGTACGGCGAGGGCGAGGCAGAACGGCATCGACGAGGTGTACGACGACCCGGGGTTGCAGTCCGTGGCCAGCGCCACGGTCACGCCCGCGTCGAGCAGCCGCCGCGCGTCCGGGTACGGCGACCGGGTGGAGAACTCCGCCCCGGGCAGCAGGGTGGCCACGGTCTGCGAGCCGGCGAGCGCCTCGACGTCGGCGTCGGACAGGTGGGTGCAGTGGTCGACGCTGGCCGCGCCCAGCTCCACCCCGAGCCGCACCCCCGGCCCGGGGCCGAGCTGGTTGGCGTGCAGCCGCACGCCGAGCCCGGCCGCCTGCCCGACGGTGAGGATGGCCCGCGCGTGGTCGGCGTCGAACGCGCCCCGCTCGCAGAACACGTCGACCCAGCGGGCGTACGGTGCGGCGGCGGCGAGCATCGGCCCGCAGACGAGGCCGACGTAGTCGTCGGAGCGGCCGGCGTACTCGGCGGGGACGACGTGCGCGCCGAGGAACGTCGTCTCGCCGGTCACCTCGGCGGCGATCCGCAGCGAGCGGGCCTCGTCGGCGACGGTGAGGCCGTACCCGCTCTTGATCTCGATCGTGGTGGTGCCCTGCCGCATCGCCTCGCCGACCAGCCGGCGCACGGTGGCCCGCAGCGTGCCGTCGGAGGCGGCCCGGGTCGCGCCGACCGTGGTCCGGATGCCCCCGCCGGTGTACGGCTGGCCGGCCATCCGGGCGGCGAACTCGGTGGCCCGGTCCCCGGCGAAGACCAGATGGGCGTGGCTGTCCACGAAGCCGGGCAGGACCGCGCCGCCTTCGGCGTCGATGCGGCGGCCGGCGGCCGGCGCGTACCGGGCCGGCCCGACCCAGGCGACCCGGCCCTCCTCGATCAGTACGGCCGCGTCGCGGCGCAGGCCGAGGGGACTGCCGTCGCCGGTGCCGGCCATGTTGGTAACCAGTTCCCCGACATTGTCGACCAGCAGGCTGCCGCTCACCGGATCACCGCCTCGATCGCGGCGCGCAGCTCGGCCGGCACGTCCACGGTCAGGTGCCGCCCGTCGGCGACCACCTGCCGGCCGTCGACGACCACGGAGGCCACGTCGGCGGCGGTCGCCGCGAAGAACGCCCCCACCGGCGGCACCCCGGCGGTGCGGGGGCTGTCCTGGCGTACGGTCACCAGGTCGGCGCGGGCCCCGACGGCGAGCCGGCCGGCGTCGGCCCAGCCCAGCGCGGCGTGCCCGGTCGCGGTGGCGGCGGCCAGCAACTCCGCCGGGGCGAAGTGGCCGCGTCGGCGGGTGCGCAGCCGTTCGTCCAGTTCCACCGCCCGGGCCTCCTCGAACAGGTCGACGACGGCGTGGCTGTCGCTGCCCAGGCTCAGGCCGACGCCCGCGTCGGCCAGCCGCCGCGCCGGCCCGATCCCGTCGGCCAGGTCCCGCTCCGTGGTCGGGCAGAGGCAGACCCCGGCGCGGGCGTCGCCGAGCAGCGTCACGTCGGCGCTGGTGAGGTGGGTGGCGTGCACGGCGGTCGTGGCCGGCGTGAGCACCCCCCGATCGGCGAGCAGCCGGGTCGGGGTGCAGCCGTGCATGGCGCGGCAGGCGTCGTTCTCGGCCGGCTGCTCGGAGAGGTGCACGTGCAGCGGCACCCCCTCGTTGCGGCGCGCGAAGGTGGCGATCTGGTCGGCCGGCACCGCCCGCACCGAGTGCAGCGCGGCCCCGACCCGGCAGTGCTGCCGGGCGTGCGACGCGGCGGTCAGCCGGTCGTGCCGGTCGGACCACCCGTCGACGTCGCCGTCGCCGAAGCGCCGCTGCGGGCCGGCGAGCGGCGCGCCGTCCACGGTGGCGGTCAGGTAGAGCGTGTCGAGCAGGGTGATCCGGATGCCGGCCTGGGCGGCGGCCTCGACCAGGGCCGCGCCCATCGCGTTCGGGTCGGCGTAGCCGGTGCCGTCGGGGCCGTGGTGCAGGTAGTGGAACTCGCCGACGCAGGTGATCCCGGCCAGGGCCAGCTCGGCGTACGTGGCGCGGGCCAGGGCGAGGTAGCTGTCCGGGTCGAGCCGGGCGGCCACCTCGTACATCCGGTCCCGCCAGCTCCAGAAGTCGCCCCGCCCGCCCTGGGTG